>JAIWEZ010000101.1:0-8022 GCA_048631945.1 Gammaproteobacteria bacterium
TTGGCCGATACTCATTCGCAAAACCATCGAAATAGCCTGCTATTCCTGCGGTTTTGCTCAATCGGATCGGCCAAATCTAACCCAAATCTGAGCGCCAATTCTGCCAAGTTATTTTTGCGCGAACCCTTAGTTCCCAAAATCAGAGACCTATGCCATCAATGGTCGCATCACACTTCGGGCACTTGCCGTTTGTAATCACATTCTTGGATATGCGATAACCCCACCGTTCAATCAAAGGCTGGCCGCAACTGTAACAGAATGTATTCTCCCCTTCGTTTCCGGGGAGATTGCCGCTGTACACATAACGGAGCCCCGCATCAAGACCGATGCGCCGTGCCTGATGAATACTTTCCGCCGGTGTAGACGGACGGTCTGTAAGCTTATAGGTAGGATGAAAACGGCTGATGTGCCACGGTGTCTCAGGGCCGAGTGAATCCGCAATAAAGGATGCCAGCTGTTGAAGTTCTCCTTTTTTATCATTGAGCGTGGGAATAAGGAGTGTGGTAACCTCCACAAAAATTCCTAGAGACTTCATCAGCCTAAGGGTCTCCATCACGTGCTTTCGCTTGGCGCTGCATTGCTCTTTATAAAAATCATCGTTAAAGGCCTTCAGGTCCACATTCGCCGCATCAAGATAGGGACGGATCATATGCACGGCCTCAGAGGTCATGTAGCCGTTTGTTACAAAGACATTGAGGATTCCTTTTTCGTGTGCAAGTTTGGCTGTATCATATGCATATTCAAAAAACACGGTCGGCTCTGTGTAGGTATATGCAATGCTCCGACAATTTGCCTGCTGTGCAGCGCTCACCACATCTTGTGGGCTGTAGAGGTCACCTATAATCATTCCCTTGCGGTCTGCCGGGAGCTGGGCAATATCTGCATTCTGGCAAAAACGGCACTTAAAATTGCATCCAACCGTGGCAATGGAATAAGAAAGGGAGCCGGGCAAGACATGATAGAGGGGTTTCTTTTCGATGGGGTCTACATGCTGGGCAATCAGCCTTCCATAAACAAGGGATTTTAGAATTCCATTCTGGTTTTCGCGAACGCCGCAGATGCCCCGTTTTCCTTCCTTGATTAAACAACGGTGGTTGCAAAGGTTGCACCTGACCTTCTTGTCTTCCAAGAGTTCGTAGAGATAGGCTTCCATTGGTCAATAAGAGTGAGCTAAAGTGATTTCATCAAACTTGTCGCTGCACTTGAGTGCCGGTTCACATACCCAATGGGAACGTTGTGAGTCCGATATCGTGGCACTAGTGTGACCACCATACCTATGAAGCCACCAAAGGGGCACTTGTGAACAAAGGGCCACCTCTCAAGATGTTGGGTGTATTTTCTGAAGCTGGGGGACAGATGGAGGACCGTTCCCCATCTAAGAGGCGTTTTGCCCAGAATATTCCGGACTTGTCGTTTAAGCTCCCACACACTGAAGAATCTGGCCCGGTTATATATGCTTTGTGAAAAGATGCCTCTCAGCCTTCTTTCGATCCCCTTAATGGCGTAACAGTTTAGAACACCCAAAAAGATATGGTCCTTTGCCACACGACATGCCTCTTGAAGGGACTTTTGAGCGTCGTCCGCAAATTCCAGGGACGTAATCAAAGTGGCAATATCGAAGCTGTTGTCCTCAAAAGGGAGATCCTCGGCCGATCCCTGATGCAGATCAGCACGATGCCCAAGTTTTCCTCGCGCAATGTCAAGCATGTAAGGAGATGGATCTATACCTGTTATGTCGAGACCCATCTCCAAAAACATGAGGAGATGTCTACCTGTGCCGCACCCAATGTCTAAAACCCGTTGTCCCCGCACAGGTTTTAAGAGCCGCAGGAGAAGCTGATCTTCAAGATCGGCAACGAACCTGTTCTTAGGATTCTGATACCACTTGTCGTATTCCCGGGCTGTCTTAAAGTCGAAAACATAACCCATGGCGGTGTTTATCCGTGGCTCAAGTGGAGGTTGATTTACACTATTTTTGAGGCAAGGCCCCAAATTCTGATTCTTTTACATTGAAAGAGGTATCCTAATCAAGTGGAAAACGTGTTGACTATTGCGAGGTTATTCTGCCAAATGGAGCCCTTCCGGGAGTTCTTCACCAAAGACGCGTCCTTGCTCGGACGCATTCAAGGGGACCATTTCGTACAATCTTTGAGACAACCGTTCACCACCTTCCAATCCACGGAGTCTTTCCCTGACACGTCCCCTGAGATCTGCATCAAGGTCCCTTTCCCGGTCTCCGGTAAAGCTGGACATTTGAACCACACAAAAACCCGTCTGATTCGGTTTTTTCCATTCTGTTTCAAGGATCTGTTTTATCCAGTGTTTGACGGTTCTGGCCGGAACAACTACATTTAAATGCCCGAATAGGGGAATACGCGAGCCCACACGCGAAAGGACCCACATATTGAGCCCTTCACCGCGGGGTGTTCCGATGTGCTTCATGAGTGCCCTGCCTATCTCCTCCTTGATATCGACGGGAAGTCGTTCCAGGTTGGCTATGGTCCGCCACATCTCAGTCCTCTCCTGCGGAGAGACCCGGTGCAGCTTTGTTCCTTTCTTTTGGCCGGGCAGGAGGCCTGGAGAAAGATCACGGAAAAGCGCAATGTGCTGGCTCTGATTCAATCCACCGGCCACCCGCCTCCACAATATCCACCACTCCCCCCGGCATTGTTGATCACGCGGAAAGATAACTCCAGTATGATACAGCTTCCATAGCTGTCGCATTCGATAATCATCGCCTGTATGACCATATCCGGGGCGAAGACAAAACCCTGCGAGATTCAACCATCTTTCTTCATGTCTGGCGCTCATTTTTCGATGGTCCGGCTCTCTTAAAAGGGAGTCCGAAAAACGCCTCAAGACTGAAACGGGCCACCTTTCCCTATTCGTACCGACAATGTTTCGCAATGCTTTCATTACATTGCTGGGTGTGACTTGGGCATCAGAAGGAGACTTTTCCGTGGTGAATGCAACTCTCAAGGTCTTCAACGCTCTATCTACAGATTTGTCTGAAATGGTTTTTTTCTTTGGGCTTTCTTTGAGTTCCTTATTTTCCGTTGTCTTCTCACTGACATTAGGTCGGATCTTGAATTGAAGTCTCCATCTATGATCTGTTTCAGTGGAGTGGCAGGCAAGCTCTAAGGTTCCAAACTCTGTAAGGCTGGCGCACAAGAAAACCGGTATTTTACGGACAACCCCTTTTTTCCCGAATCGCAAGACTGTATAGAGTGGGGGGAGCTGAAACAACGAATCTTCACTCAAGGTCAACACCTGGCCGAGTTGATCACCAGTCCTGGAATTGGAACTGTAAAGCGAAAAAGAGACCGGCTGATTGGTCAGCACCTTGAATACTGGAGATTCTATCTCCACCTCTTCCCCTTCCTCCATCCCACGGGGTATGACACATACAGCGTTGATCTGGCCTGGTCTTTCTTTCGTCATATCTGTTGGTACAACCCTTATATAATATGAGCGAGGACTTCCACCCACAATGCGGACTCCGCGTCCCCTGCGCACCATGCCATAGTACGCAGCTCCACGTGCCACTGCCAGGGCGAGCTGATCGTTTTCAAGCACCACAGGACGCCACCGATCTTCTCCAGCCTTTGGAAACCACTCAGATACGATATCTATAATACGTTCTTTCAAAATATTGGGGGTGAGTACGCCGCCGTTGAAAAGAACGGCATCCGGTCGCAATGACAGCGTACCTGCCTGCAACTCCGCCGCAGGCGGACGAGCAGATAGGTCGTCGGGTTGTGAAGAATCTGTGTTCTTTGCCTGGTGTTTTTTCAAAAACTCTGCCAGATGGCGCGGAATGATAGGATCTGGAGCAAAAGGTAGCCCCCATTCCTGAATACCGATCCCGGTCTCTCGAATTGGCATTTCATGGGGTTGTGTATATGGAAAAAAACCGTTCATAATCGTATTCTGCACATCCTCCAAATTTATTGAGTCAGACAGGGCTCCCCCAACGACTCCCTTGCCACGTCCGGGAATGCTGATCCGAACACTCTGAGGCTGCCCGCTCCCCAAGATCTTTTCTTTTGCGCTTCTACAAAGGGATGTCAGGATGTGCCAGCGAAGAGAATCGAGCTTCTTTTCACTATTACCTAATATCCTGGATTCAACCAAACGGGCCAGCGCCAAATCCATGTTGTCGCCCCCCAACAGGAGGTGTTCTCCCACTGCTATACGTTCAGGGACTGGCCCGGTCTTTCCTTCCTTTACGCAAATGAGTGTAAAGTCTGTCGTCCCGCCACCAATGTCGCATATAAGGATGACCGTCCCCGGACAAACTATATTATCCCAATCAGCTTCATGGCGGGCAATCCAGCAATAGAATGCGGCCTGAGGTTCTTCAACGAGAGTGATTTGAACAAGCCCTGCTTTTTTCGCTGCCTCCAAGGTGAGCTCACGACCAACTTCATCAAAGGAGGCTGGCACTGTAAGGATCAGTTCCTGCTCCTCAAACCTCTTGTTGGAATCGCCCCGGGCCATTATATGGTTCCATGCGTCACGAATATGTTTTAGATAAAGCGCAGATACTTCCACTGGTGACAGTTTTGAAACCTCTCCAACGGCTCCCCAGGGGAGAATGGGGGCCTTGCGATCCACACCTGGATGACAAAGCCACGATTTTGCAGAGGAGATAAGTCGGCCAGGAACCTTTGCACCCTGTATTCGGGCGAACTCTCCCACAGCAAAATCTCGGTCCTCTGCCCAGAGTAGATCAAGGCTTCCTGCAGGAAGTTCATGACCGGGTGAGAGATACAGGAAAGAGGGGAGTCCTTGACGCTCAGCGATTTCGCCCTCGGCAATCAACTGAGGGATAGCAAAGGTCTGAATGGCATCTACCCCTCCGGTGGGGTGCTTGCGAGTATCAATGTATGTAATTGCGGAATTCGTTGTGCCAAGGTCAATTCCTATGACATATCGGGATCTTTTGTGTGTCATTTGTTTCATATATTGTAAGGGTTCAGAGGTTCAGGGTTCACCGTTTCAGCCGTCGTAGCCTACGGCTACTATGGCGAAGTCGGCTCAGGGTTGCCTAACACTAAATTCAAGCTTCCAACGTTTGGTTTCCGAAACAAACCAAAGCTCTAGTGTCCCTATCTCCGTTACCTTGATGTGTAATCGTACTCGTACCGGAGTTCCCTCCTGACCAGCTTCAGCGGGCAGCTCGGTTTCTAAGGGGACAAGTTCTTCAATCCCCTCCTCTTCCCAATCTTCTATAATGTTACCGATTTCGTCGTCATGTCGGCTCGTTGAGCCAAAAAAACGAAAAGATACTGGTTCTCCCACTACCAGGCCGAACTCCCGATCCGGCAAATCCGCCTCGGTTCCCTCCTCCATACCAAAGGGTACCACACACAGTGTCTTAATCGGGGCAGACATTCCAGGGACTGCCGGCATTGCAGTCTCGATTCCAATGTAATAGGACCTTTCAGTGCCGCTACGGATTCTTATTCCACGGCCCCGTCGGGCCAGCCCGTAATATACACCCCCGAAAGCGACTGCCAAATCGAGTGATCCGGAGGAAAGGACCTTTAACCCTTTTTTGCCCCCATTCCAACTTTCGATGACCTCTATTATCCTGCGCTTTAAAGGCTCGGCCTTCATAACTCCACCGTTGAAAAGAACTGCCGTGGGTCCTATGACCTCATCCGGAAGGTTGCCTTCGTTTCTGTGCCTTTGAAGGAACCATGCAAGGTGCTTCATTACAGCAGGATCGGAGGCGTACGGAAGGCCAAGCTCTTTAAGCCCGGCATCATGCCTATTTCTGGGCCGGTCGGTCTCCGTGCACTTCGGGAAAAAGCCGTTCAAAACAATCTTTTCCGTTTCCTTGCGAGTCAACTCAGTGCTGATGGTACCACCGATGACCCGCCGTCCCTTTCCCAGGATGGTGACCGGATGCGAGTCGCAATCACGATTTTCAAAGATTTGCTCTTTGGCCCGGCGGGCCGAGTGCAAGAGCCCTCGCATCTGCCAGTTGTCCAGTTTGATTCCTTCGCCAGCCAAACGATTTCGAATCGCATAGGCCAAAGCGAGATCGATGTTGTCTCCGCCCAGAAGGATGTGGTCGCCCACGGCTATCCGTTTAAGCTCAAGTTCCCCGTTGCTTTCCGATACAATGATCAGGCTGAAGTCTGTTGTTCCGCCGCCGATATCGCACACAAGGATTACATCTCCAACACCAACTTCACTTTGCCATGACTTGGGGGAGCTTTCTATCCAGGCATAAAAGGCTGCCTGTGGTTCTTCAAGGAGTGTAACGCGCGGTATGCCTGCCATTTCTGCGGCTCGTACTGTTAACTCCCGCGCTGTTGCATCAAACGAGGCGGGTACTGTCAAGAATATCTCTTGCGATTCCAGCAAGAAATCCGGGGCTCCTGCGGCAATCACGTGGTTCCATGCATGGCGAATATGTTTTAGTAATCTGGATGAGGCCTCAATCGGAGATATAAGGGGAACTTCTTCATGTGCACCCCATGGCAGTAGCGGGGCCGTCCGATCCGCACCGGAATAGCTGAGCCACGATTTGGATGACGCAATCACTCGATCAGGTACCTCAGCCCCCCTTTCCCCTGCAAAAGCACCTACCACAAACCTCTCCTCCTCTTGCCATGGGAGATTCAGGCTCCCTTCAGGAAGCTCTCCTGTAGCAAGCTGGTAAGAAAAAGAAGGTAACAGTTGTCGTTGTTCCACTGTGCCAGGGGCTACGACCTGTGGAACACGAAAAAGACGGATTACTGGGCCGTCGTCTGCCTGTTCAAATGTATCTGTATATGCGACTGCGCAGTTGGTTGTTCCCAGATCGATCCCGACGATATATCTTGATTGCATAGGAAGTTCCATTTCTCACCTTACCCCCACCCAAACCATCCACTCTTCAAGGCTTCCGGCTCACAGAGCCTATGCCTCGCAGAGGGTAGGGTAGGGGGAAGTAAGCTTGATTATTTACATTGGTTGCCCATTTTCTTGGTCTATCTGACCCATTTCCACTTCAGCAGGGGCTATGACTGTAAGGTTTTGTCCCTTGGGCTGCTCAGGAAGGTCTATTCGTGTAACCTTCCAGCCAGAGTGCTGGAGAATTCCCTCAAAGGGTGGTTGGCCTGTAATGTGCCCTGTGAGTCGAATTTCAGAAGGATCAAACCCTTCGGAGACCATAACGGGCTCCCCCTCCTTTTCTGACATGACCGGGGCAAGAGTGATATGTTCGTGCAGGGCATTTCTGCAGTCCTGGTGAATGTGGCGTACAGCAGCACCAATTTGAGCGTCCGGGTATCCCGTTATGTTTTCCTGGAAGAAATCGATTAATCTTCCCTTGTTTTGGAGTATAGACAGTATCCGACACGCGCCGACATCGATTATATCACCAGCAACGGTTTTTTTCGGTCTTTCTTGTTCTGCTGAGATCTCTGCCCCCATCCTCTTAGGCCCTTTTTCAGGAACGAGCGTACTGTCCTTGACCAACCTCCGGAGCAACAGTGAAAAGATCAGTGTCGCCGTCAAACCGGCCAGGAACAAGACAGATGGGATATAATGGTTTCCCATTGCGCGAAGTCTTTGCAACTCCGTCAGATGTGGCATCACCTCTTCTTGAGCTTCAGGGGGGATCGCAGCCACAGCCCTGTTTAGGTCGTTCAGTGTCGGATCGATATAGGATTTTGCGGCAAGATGGGCTCCTCCTGCCAAAGCCGACACGGTCAGCATGACAATCAAGAACATGGTTCCAATCATTCTCTTCATTTCAGAATTCCTCTCTTTGTCATTTTGTGTGCATGCCTGCAAGGCGTGTCAATACAATTTCCCTTTTCAACTGTTCCAACATCGATGGTTTCGTAAAAAGCTCAATAACCTGTCATTTCGAGCGAAGCGCCCGCCCTGGCGCGACATGAGGATAATAACCGGTGCTATATAGGAACCCGGTCTGTCTTCGACCCTGCCTTCGACATGAGCTCCCTTCGGTCTGAGCTCAGGGTCGAAGACAGGCCGAATGTAGCTCAGACCGAAGGGGGC
>JAIWEZ010000102.1:0-7946 GCA_048631945.1 Gammaproteobacteria bacterium
GGCGCTAAATGAGGTGGCTGTATTTCCGAAAAAGGGGAAAGGGGCCAAATTGAACACGGGCCAGGGTGGCGGCACTGCTGACGAGGA
Organism: Gammaproteobacteria bacterium; assembly: GCA_048631945.1. GTDB lineage: Bacteria > Desulfobacterota > Desulfobacteria > Desulfobacterales. The sequence goes on from JAIWEZ010000102.1 coordinate 88, forward strand.
CGTAAATATAACAAATGAATACGTTTTTTACGAGGAAAGACCATTTTTACGGGTTGCACCAAGTATGCGGTTGACCGCATCCTGCATGCGTGAAATCGTCTCCTCTGTGAAGGGCTTTACGTTCTTTAAGGCTGGCTCCATGGGGTCGGCTGGGTTGAAGTTCTGAAGGGTCAGGGACAGGCCCTCGTCAGGACCGGCAAGTCCTTCTCGCCGGAAGTCCATGAGCTGCTCGGCCAAGAGACAAACATCCTGTTCCTCAAGGAGAGTCGGGGTCACCGTGCATCGAAACACGGAGGAAACACCAGCTGCCATAAGAACCTTAATCGACTCCTTAATTATACTCGTTGGTACGAACACCCCGGCACAGCGGGCGTATGCCTCGTCATCCAGAGGGGCCTTCACGTCCATGGCAACATGGTCTACGAGTTTTTCCGTGATAAGATAATTAAGGATATCAGGCTGGGTTCCATTGGTGTCAAGCTTGGTCTTGAAACCGGCCTCGTGGATCTTTCGCAGCAGGTCCGGCAGTTCCCGATGTATGGTGGGTTCCCCACCCGTGATGCAAATGGCGCCAATCCAGTCGTTGAGAGGCCGGAGCCGTTCTAATATCGAATCGAGGGATAGGGTTTCCAGGCTGTTCGGCTTTAAGACAAGCTGGTGGTTATGACAGTAAGGGCACCTGAGGTTGCAATAGGGCAAAAAGATAACGGCACAGACATGTCCCGGCCAATCCAGGAAGGAGGTTTCGATGAAGCCCTTGATAGGGAGAGGTTGGCCATTAGTCATGTGACGATAGGGTACCAGTGACTAATGACTGGTGGCTATCTTGGAAAGATAGCTCTCGATTTTTCCTGTGTCGGAAATCGCCGATGAATCATTCAATACCAGGATTGGAAGGGTCTTTTCAGCGTCTTCCACCAGCTCATGCCAGGCCAGATGGGCCAAGGCTGCAGGATTATGAGCCCCCAGTTCCTCTACTTTTACGCCTAAAGTGTTCAGGTCAAATTCCTTTTTGATCTTCTGACAGGCACTGCAAAGACTTTTCGTAAAAAGAGTCATGCTTTCCTCCCGACAAACTGTCCATTGTTCCTATAGCGGTCTTTAAGTTCCCCCAGCTTTCCCTTGTTCCAGCTTGAAATCTTGGTGAAGTAACCCGTAATACGGGTAATTCCGTCCACATCTGAACTCCCGCAGTGGCCACAGGCATCCTGGAGCCCACGGCTTAATCTGCCGCATACCCTGCAACTGGTAAATTCAGGGGAAAAGGCGATCTGATCGTTTTTGGTTTGTTTGAAAGTTTTTATGACAAAATCGGCCAGAGACTCTGCCGGTGGTTTTGACTCGCCAAGCCACACATGGGTTAGGGCACCGGCCTCAATAAGGGGATGGAAACGCCCTTCAAACTTTACGCGCTCAACCGGGTTCATAGGCGCACCCACATCGAAAAGGGTTGAATTGGTGTAATAAACCTCGCCCGCGGTTTGCTCTCCCTTGACCACAGTGGATGCTTCCTTGGGAAAATACTTCAAGTCAAGCTTTGCAAAACGATACGCCGTGCTTTCTGCCGGAGTTTGTTCAAGCACAAAGCGCATGTCATGTTTACGGCTGTACTGGTCCGCCAGAAGCTTCATGTGAGCAATGATTTTCAGGCCGAACCTCATCGCATCAACAGAAGCATGCATCTCTTCGCCTTTGTGATGCTGAATGAGCTCATTTAGGCCCACCATGCCGATAAGGAAGGTGCACCGATGCATTCTTAGGTACGGGGTACCGTCCAGAGCCATATTAAGTAGAGTCAAAGGCCCTGAGGATTTATGGGAAAGAAGGCGCTTGATAAAGTCTCGTTTCTCCTGATGGGCCTTTACGGCTATTCTTATACGCTCGCCTATCTTGGCAAAGAGCTTGGTATCATCTCCTTCGGCCTCATAGGCAAGTCGGGGCAGGTTAAGGGTCACATTTTGAAGCGCCGAATACCGCATCTTCCATGGTTGTTTGGCATCCTCCAGATCTGAGCGTTCCAACTTGAAGCTCAGACGGCAGCACTCGGATATCTTTGCCGTTTCTCCACGGTCAAACACAAAGTAGGTATTGCCCTTGTCGGAAGCCACATCGCATATGTGATTTAAAAATGCCTCGTGTCCAGGAGTCTTAAAAAACTTTTCGGTAATGTGGACCAAGGGTTTTGGGAAAAAAAAGGGCCTGCCGGCACCGTCTCCCTCCTTGAATACATCAAAGAGCTTCCACACAAAACGCTGGGCTTCCTTTTCGTACTCGCTGTAAGTCTTGCCCGTGTAAGAACCGCCGGGTCCGATAGCCGGCACATTCTCAAAGTGTTTGGGGACTTCCCAGTACAAGTTGATATCCGTAAAGATGGCCTGCCCCCCCCGCGCCACGGCCTGCTGCGAAAATTCAAAGATCATCATCTGGGCCAGTTGCTCAACGGCCCTGTCATCAAGTCCTTCCAGATACGGGGCAAAAAAGAGATTCACCGCATCCCAGCCGATGGCACCGGCAAAGTTGCTCTGCAAGGCTGCCGCGAACTTGACCATGTGTGCGAGCAGGACCTCGGGGTGTTTGGCCGGTTTTGCCATAGCCAAGGAATTGGGCAGGTTAAGGCCGAATTTTTTAAGATATTCCAGGGATTGTCCAGAGCAGTAAGGCCGGTCTATGAAGCCCAGATCATGCAGGTGAATGGCCCCCAGCATGTGGGCATCTCCCACCTCCGGTGAAAATACGTTTAAGAGGCCGTATTCCTTCTTAATGTTTTCGGCCAGCGTGAGGTTGGTCGCCTCGGGTCCGTGGGGAACATTGGCATTTTCCTTGTTTGGATGCATGATCATCTGCTCGACGTCATACAGGGGAACCCCCAAGCGAGTGTGCATCTTGCGGGCCTGCTCTAACCCCCGTTCAATGAGCTTGGCATCAACCAGTTCTCTGATCAGCGGCGAGGTAACCATGGAAATGCTGGAGGTAAGAATGATCTCTTCCACTTCCAGGCTTATTGACTCTGCCGTGTCTTGGTCGACAAGGGCCTCTCGGACCATGGCATCTACGATCTTCTGCCGGTCCCAGCCGTCAAGGACCTCGTCAGACGTTCGGACAAAAAGGGCTATGTCCGTAGATTCATGTCCGCCTTCAGCGGGGCCTTTGGTCCCCACAGGACCAAGGGGTGCCTCGTTATCAACGTGAGAAAATTCCAACAGTTTACCCATTATGTCTGTCTCCGAAGTGGTTGGTCACCGGTTCTACTTCTGGGTGCTGATCCACCCTGCAGCTAAACCGATGGCAGGTTTTAGGTGATATGTTGTAGACAGATGGCTTTAAACCACAATATGTTGTGTGTGTCAAGAAAATTGTGTGTGTCAAGAAAAAAAATTAGAGTTGTGGCGTAGGTGATCGGAGATGGGTTGTTCTATATCGGTTCGTTATCATTGACAGGCAAAAAATGGTTGCAAAGAAGGGCTATATGATGTATATAAAAAAATTGAAGTTGCAGGAGATCCGGGACCGGGGTCGAAGTCTCATCCTATAGGCATATTAGGTGCGATGAAAAAAAATTTCGCCACCGGCCCTAGAAGTCTCCTGCATAGCACCAAATTTGGCGTAATCAAGAAACAAAAAGGCCCACGTGTGACTAAATGTCACCAAGGGCCTATTTTTTTGTCCTACTTTCACCAAAATGCTCACCGCCGGCTCCATGAGTGAGTCGCATAGCTTTCCGGAAAAGTTACAGACGTATTTATTCTAAACCACAACATATTGTATATGTCAAGAAAAAAATAACAAAATATGTGAGAGGCGATTTGATTAACAAGTGGGTTTCTAAGCAGGACAACTAAAATTCTAACACATCCCGTGTTAACCAGATGCGAAAAGCATACGAATATTGGCCTTAAAGGGAGGAGTTATGATTCCTTTTTCGGTAATGATGGCAGATATATATCGGTGAGGGGTTACGTCAAAAGCGGGGTTTTGTGCGGCTACGCCGTGGGGAGTGGTTCGACTGCCCTGAAAATGCGTGACCTCTTTTTCATCCCTTTGCTCAATAGGGATTTCTTTTCCGCTTTTGGCCGAAGCGTCAATTGTTGACAGGGGCGCCGCTACGTAAAAAGGGATCCCGTGCGTCTTTGCCAGGACCGCTACCATGTATGTCCCGATCTTGTTTGCCACATCACCGTTGGCTGCGATGCGGTCTGCTCCTACTATGACTGCATCCACTTTCCCGTGCTGCATGAAATATCCTGCTGCATTGTCGGTAATTACGGTTACGGGGATACCGGACTCCTTGAGTTCCCAGGCTGTAAGCCGGGCACCTTGCAGGAAAGGTCTGGTCTCATCGGCAAAGACTTCGATATGCTTTCCTGCTTCAACGGCTGCCCGAACCACGCCCAGAGCCGTGCCGTAACCGCCTGTTGCCAAAGCGCCCGCATTACAGTGGGTCAAGATTCGGCTTCCATCCTTTAGGAGTTTCTGGCCATGACGCCCCATAGCCTGGTTGATGGCAATATCCTCGTCCAGCATTTTCCGGGCCTCTTCAACAAGGCGAGATTTTATCCCTTTCACGCTACTGTCTATGTTCTCGTCTGCCACACGCTTCATTCGTTCCACAGCCCACGCAAGGTTTACAGCAGTCGGGCGTGCTACGATCATCTCTTGGCAGATGGCATCCAGCTTTGCCTTGAACCGATCTAAGTTGGTGGTACGGATCTTCAAGGCCCCCACGGCAACGCCCATGGCTGCGGCCACCCCTATGGCCGGAGCACCTCGAATGACAAGGTCCCTGATCGCACGGATGACCGAGCGATAGCCCCTGCAGACGACGTACTTTTCCTGCATTGGCAGTTTTCGCTGATCGATCATGACAACCTGGTCGTCTTTCCAAACAATCGTTTCCATCATGCGTTTATTTCATCCTGGGAAACCACGTCCCCCTAAAATCTGTAGCTCACGCTGGAGCCGATCAAATGGGCATCGCTATCCTTAAATCTTGAGTCCAATACCCCGTCTCCCGGCCGAGCACTCACCGAACGGCCCTTCATGTCCAGATAGGTGTAAGACAGATCCACTGTCCACCGACCCAGGAGGATGCCACACCCGATACTGTAAAGATGACGGTCGTTGGTCGGCAAGAGATAGTCTGCTGTTTCCCCCGGGATTGGAGAGTCATCGTGTACATAACCAAGGCGCAGATCTAACCAATCCAGGGCCTTATACTCGACGCCAACTTGAACTCGCCATACATCATTCCATCTCTTGTCTTTGGTAATGCTATTGACTCCAAGCGACGTGGGATCGCGATAATGCATGGTAAGCTCATCATAGGTGCTCCAGCGCGTCCATATGCAGTCCAGCTCCAGACTCAGCCGGTCCACAAGATGGACTACTGCACCGAAAAATAGCATATCCGGGAGTGTGATCTCTCCGGATACCTTTGTATCGTTGAACATGAAGGCAGGTACCCCGGCAGGTTTTGTAAAATCTGCTTTTCCTTTAATCTCCTGTTTAGTCCGGCTGACATAGGATACACCAAGAGACAGACTGTCCAGGGCCTTATAATGCGCAGCCAGGTTGAAGCCATAGCCGGAGCTATCGCCTGTCAGAGATTGATCGACATCAAGAGCTTTTGGACTGCCTACACGGCTGCCGAAATCGATCTTTTGTTCCAGGGTGAGATCAAGGTACATCCAGGAAACGCCGCCGGCCAAAGATAGCTTGTCATTTACCTTGAAAGCCACATTAGGATTAACAGTTAAGGTTTCGATGACTGCATTATAGCTATTGTACCGACCGGGCCAGTTTGGATCAAATTCAGTGCCTAACCCGAAACGGGAGAAGACGCCAAGCCCGAGCCAGATTGAGTCGGTGTACTGGTAAGTCGAATAAAGATGAGGCGGCAAAAAAAGATTGGTCTCGGTTTCAGACCTGGACCTTGTGCCCCCATAGGTGGTGACAACATCCGTTTTAGGCGTGATCGCCGTGGCGCCACCCATCACTTGGAGCCCCGGCAATTGAGTCATGCCGGCAGGGTCGTAGAAAAGGGTTGAGGGATCATTAGCCCGGCCCACAAGCGTTCCGCCCAGAGCATTGCCTCGGGCACCCCCTTCATAGAGGGCAAATCCCGCTCCTCGGGCCATGCTTGCTGCCACAAGTAGACATAGAATGCCGAGGCCTGTTCGAAAGGCCCAACCTGTTCTCATGATCCTCAAGTTCCTTTCTTTTCACACATGGTTCATATTTCTACGAGCAGTTGCCCAACAAAATCCTTTGATCAGCGTTTTGAGCAACAAACCGTCAACACCCATTTTAACTTAGTCGTCTATCATCTTCTTGAGGATTTCATTCACCATCTTGGGATTCGCCTTGCCCCGGGTCGCCTTCATTACCTGGCCCACAAAGAACCCAAACAACTTGCTCTTGCCTGCCTTGTAATCTGAGACCTCCTTCGGATGCTCGGTCAGTACCTGCTTGACGACATTGACAATAGCATCGGCATCAGTAACTTGTACGAGGCCCTTTTCACGGACGATCGTCTCCGGCGGCTTGCCGCTTGATACCATCTCGTCAAACACTGTCTTTGCGATCTTGCCGCTGATGAGCCCGGAGTCGATCAACCGCAGCAGTTCCGCCACGCGTTCTGGAGAGACAGGAGATTGCTCAATGGTCTTGTTTTGTGCCTTCAATGTGGCTAAAAGGCTTCCCATGACCCAGTTGCTCACGGTTTTTGGTTCCGGAAAATGTTTGACGCACTCTTCAAAGTAATCTGCCAGGCCGCGAGAACCTGTCAGGATCCCGGCGTCATAGGAGGGCAGGCCATATTCAGCAATGAAGCGGCCCTTCTTGACATCCGGGAGTTCAGGGAGGGTGTGGCGGATTTTCTCAACCCAGCCTTCATCAATGACTAGTGGTAGTAAATCCGGATCCGGGAAGTAGCGGTAGTCATGGGCCTCTTCCTTCCAACGCATGGAGACGGTGACCCCTTTGGCGGGGTCCCAAAGGATGGTCTCCTGCACTACCTCACCACCATCCGCAATGACTGCCTTTTGCCTGCGGATCTCGTAGGACAATGCGTTTTCCACATGTTTAAAGGAGTTCATGTTCTTGAGCTCGGTGCGAGTTCCGAAACTCTCTGTGCCCGCGGGGCGGACCGAGACATTGGCGTCGCACCTGAAACTCCCTTCTTCCATATTACCGTCACATATTTCCAAATATCTTACGATTGCCCGCAGCTGTCGGAGATAGGCCCCGGCCTCCTCAGGCGAACGGATATCGGGTTCGCTCACAATCTCGATTAGAGGAACCCCGGTCCGGTTAAAATCGACGGTGCTGACAGGTCGGTACGGATCATGAATGAGTTTTCCGGCATCCTCTTCCATATGGATCCGCGTGATGCCGATACGGTTTGTCTTTCCGTTGACCTCAGTAAAAACATGTCCGTGTTCAGCAATGGGAAGCTCATACTGGGATATCTGGTACCCCTTGGGAAGATCGGGGTAGAAGTAGTTCTTGCGCGCAAAGCGACTTTCGGGTGCAATGGTGCAATTTGTAGCCAGGGCCATACGAATGGCATAGTCCACAACCCTGCGATTCAGGACCGGAAGCACCCCCGGCATGCCAAGGCAGACCGGACAGGTGTGGGTATTGGGCGGCGCGCCAAACTCGGTGGAGCAACCGCAAAATATCTTGGTCCTGGTCAAAAGTTGGGCATGGACTTCAAGGCCGATAATGGCTTCGTAGTTCATATTGGAAAGTCCTTCTAACCCTACAACGACGTTTACCACTCCGTCATTCCGGCGAAAGCCGGAATCCAGTCAGAACGATCTGGAATATGGCTATTTTAGTTCATGGTCATAGCTCGACTT
>JAIWEZ010000103.1:0-7856 GCA_048631945.1 Gammaproteobacteria bacterium
GGTCCGTTCAGCCCTTATACACAGTTCTTCCGGCGGGACACCCCTCGAGGTATGGTATGTAATGTATTTTGTCAGTTGGAAAGGCTTACCCGGTTGCGCATCGATGGAGAAGACGACCTCAGCGGCATCATCCGAACATTGGCTTGTGTACGAATAGGGACACGCCGTCTCTATCACATGGTCGATGCCGCAGGCCATAGTCATTTTGCTGTTGTTCGTCACATAGCTCAGCACGACTCGCTGATCTTTTGCATAGCCGGCCCCGGGAAGCAAAACCCGGTGTCCGAACCCCTGTGCCCGGCGAGGGTCGCTGTCGCCGGTCTCATCGCTCTGCTCAGTGACCATTTCCGATGATATTACTACCGGTGCCGTGGCATTCAGCACAGTCACCTCATAGGAGATCGCAGCCAGGTGCCGGTGCTGGAAGGACACAATCCTTCGCGATTTTATGGAAACATGCTTTCCGGACGGCGTTTCCCACAGCACCTCCCGATCGAGCGTACCGGCCTTCATATCGAGTACGCGCTCGAAACGGAGAAGGCTTGCGGTGGGAAGATAAAAGGGCTCATCGTCGACGTATAGCCTGATGATCTTACTATCCGTTATATTCACAATGGTCTGCCCTGTCTTGGCAAATCCGTAGGCTTCTTCTCCATAGACGATCGGCCATGTCTCGTGGAACCCGTTCACAAAGGTTCCTTTCTGAAAGACGGGCCTTCCTTCCTCAAAGTTACCTCGCATGCCGAGGTAACCGTTGCTCAACGAGAAGAGAGTTTCAGTCTGTCCAAGAAGACGAGGATAAAACTCCTTCTCAATAAATTTCCAATCATCAACAGGGTAGACGTATTCGGGACTGAGCTTAATTTCGCGTCTGATCATTGATCCTTCTCCTCAATATACTGAAAGGCTCCAAATCCAAAGGGCGTAAAAATGAAACAAACAGTGCGGAATTGGCCGGCGCTGGATTCCAAACCTGGTCCCGGCTGGTTCAACCGAGCATTTCGCCCACGTCGGTTACGACAACGTCGGCGCCATTCTCCGAGAGTGCTTTGGCATCGTCCTTCCGGTCGACGCCGATCACTAACCCGAAGCCGCCATCACGACCTGCCTGCACGCCGGAGATCGCATCCTCCACGACAACCGCACGCCTGGGAGCAACGCCGAGCTCTTCTGCCGCCTTGAGAAAAGTATCCGGCGCCGGCTTCCCTGCCAGTTTCAGCTGGGTAATATCCTTTCCGTCAACCCGTGCATCGAACAGATCCGCTATGCCGGCAGCTTTAAGAACCGTTTCGCAGTTGCTGCTCGCTGAGACGACAGCCGTTTTGATCCCCTGGCTGCGGAGATGATGCACAAAAGCTACGGATCCTTCGTATGCCTCGACACCCTCCGCGTCGAGTACCTCCTTTACCATTCCATCTTTGAGGTTTCCGAGGCCGCAGATCGTTTCGTTGTTCGGAGGCGATTCAGGGTCACCGTAGGGCACTTGAATGCTGCGGGATTCGAGAAAACCCCGGATACCATCAGAACGGGGCCTGCCGTCCACGTACAGTTTGTAATCAGTCGCGATCTCAAAGGGCCGGAATGGCTCGTTAAGTTCCGCAGCTCGCTGTCTCAGAAAATCGTCGAACAACCTCTTCCAGCAATCAGCGTGAACTCTTGCAGTATCTGTCAGGACGCCATCGAGATCGAAGAGGACAGCGTCAAACCTGTCTTTTGTTATGGCTTGTTTCAGATTAGATGTGCTCATGATATTTTTCCCACAATTCCTCAATCATCAATGTCAAAACAACGGCCTTCCTGTCATCTCAGCAGGTTGATCAATCTCCAGTATCTTAAGCATAGTAGGTGCAAGATCACAAAGCTTGCCATCCTTTATCAGCTCAACATCAGTTGTATTACAAAGTCTCTGATTTGCGTCGAGCTATGTCCTCCACAGCCCGGACACCGTCTCTTACCGCCGTAAAAATCAGGTCGGGGTGCTTTTGTTTTTCAAGGGTGCCATCCTCTTGAATAATTACATAAGCGGGGCTTATGGCTGCTCCAATCGCATAAATCCCTTCGATACTGGTCTGAAACTCAGGTGTGAGCTCAACAAACATGGTCTCTTTCTTGCCGGCCTTGGCGTCCTTGCCACTAATCTCTGCGGAAGTGATCTGCCGAAGCCCCAGTGCCTCAAATATAGGAGCAGGCCCCTTGGTTCCTATGCAAGCAATGACGTGCTTCATTGGAAAGCTCAGTCCTGAATGCATCCTCATATCGCCCTCCAAATCAACGGTCCGGGTAAAAATGAGCAGTCTTTGCACACCGTCCCGGTCCAAACCCCCGAGTACCGGGATGGCCTCCTGAAGGATTCTTATATACCCTCCTAATAGGATTTCTTCCCCCAAGTCACGGGCTACATCTTTTTCTACCTTGAACTGCTCTTTTCTGTTAGCCCAATAGACCGGGGTGTCGTCATCGGCTTCCCTCTTGGCCTTGGATAGGGCGGCAACCACATCAGCCGCTGCATTGCCTCCCCCCACAACCAGAGTAGAATCACCAATGTGGTCCTCCGGATCATGAAGGCGGCGGGCCACCATGTCGGCCTCTCCGTATACTGCCAAATCAGCAGGTACGTTCCTTCCAAAGGCCAAGATCACATTGTAAGCCATATAATGGTCCTGAGTAGTGACCACCTTGAACTCCCTGTTCTCTTTAACGATCTCCTTAAACTCCTGGCCAAACTGGACAGGTATCTCATATTTCTCCACGCAGGCCCTTATCTTGGCCAGATAATCCTCCACCGGCTCACGAACAGGTTCAAGGTCTCCAGCGGCATACTTGCCGCTTTCCCCCTTGGGGATTGTGGGATACACTGTCTTGCCCTTTGGATAGTGATCAATAATGCCTTGCAACACGCTTGTCCCTTTTTCCAGGATGACACAGCTCAGCCCCAGCTCTTTTGCTTTGATACCGCATGCAAGCCCCCCTGGTCCAGCACCAATAACAACTACATCATAAATGTCCATGTCAGCACCTCCTGGGTTGGTTCCCTACTCGGAACCATGCAACGGCTAATAAACCACAGAATACTTCGCCGCTGGTTCTTTAATTTTTTTCCGGTAATCCCGGTACCCAGCCGAGTCAGGCGGGGTGTAGTTATAGTTTTTATAGAGTCCGATTCCTCTTTATGCATTCTCAATCGCCTCTTTTGTCTCCTGCGCGATCTTTAGCTCCTCATTTGTCGGGATCACCAGGACCTTTACCTCGCTGTTAGGGGAGCTAATCTCCCGGATACTGCCGCCAGGGGCAGCATTCTTGTTTGTATCGATTTCAATGCCGAGCCTGTTCAACCCCTGACAAGATTTTTCCCGGATGAGTGGTGCGTGCTCCCCAACTCCTGCTGTAAAAATGATGGCATCAACACTTCCAAGGGCCGCGAAATATGCACCGATGTATTTTTTTATCCGGTAGGTATAAATATCAAGCGCTACTGCCGCCCGTTTATCGCCCTTCTCCATTTTTTCAATGACTTCCCGCATATCATTGGTGCCGCACAGTCCTTTGAGGCCACTCTCCTTGTTGAGCAGGCTGTCTATCTCCTGCAATGACATGCCCAGGTGATCAGCCATGAAAAAAGGCAGAGCGGGATCAATGTCTCCTGAACGTGTTCCCATCACCAGCCCGGCCAGGGGAGTCATGCCCATGGTGGTATCAACGGATTTGCCGTTTTTTATGGCAGCCATGCTTGCCCCGTTGCCGATATGAATCGTTATGAGATTAAGCTCTGCCAGGGGCCGGCCTAGATACTCCGCCGCCCGCTCGGAGACATAGGCATGCGAGGTGCCGTGGAAACCGTAACGCCGCACCTTATGCCGCTCATACATCTCGTAAGGAATGGCGTAGAGATAAGCATAACTGGGTATGGTCTGGTGAAATGCCGTATCAAATACCGCGACCTGCGGCGCATCCGGAAAGATAGATCCGGCGACCTCAATCCCCATCAGATTGGGAGGATTATGCAAAGGGGCCAGGGGAATGTTTTTCTTAACGGCTGCGATCACGTCTTCATTAATAATTGTGGTTGAGTGGAACGTTTCACCGCCGTGGACCACGCGGTGACCCACAGCCGAAATCTCGGTCTTGTCCGCAATGGCCCCGTGTTTTGGATCAACCAGCAGGCCCACGATACGATTCAGGCCCTCATGGTGGTCAGCGATCAGCCCCTTTTCCACTTTTTTTGTTGATTTGCCATTGTCCATGACTGTTTTGTGTGTAAGAATGCTGCTCTCTTCACCGATTTTTTCAGCCAGGCCTCCTGCCAGTATCTTACGGTCTTCCACATCGAACAATTCATACTTGATGGATGAACTCCCTGTGTTGATGACCAGTATTTTCATGACAATCCTTTTTTCTCTGATTGCGCTTGAATCGCGGTAATCGCAACAGTGTTCACTATATCCGGGACTGTGCATCCACGGCTCAGGTCATTTACAGGATGTTTTAGCCCCTGAAGCACAGGGCCGATAGCTACTGCTCCTGCTGACCTTTGAACTGCCTTGTATGTGTTATTGCCTGTGTTCAGATCAGGAAAGATAAACGTGGTGGCCTTTCCTGCAACGTCGCTCTCAGGCAACTTGGTTTTTGCCACCAAAGGATCAACGGCTGCATCATACTGGATAGGCCCTTCGATTTTCAGGCCGGGGAAAAATTCATGCGCCTTTTCTTTTGCAATCCTGGTTGCTTCACGGACCTTATCCACATCCGTTCCCTTGCCTGACTCTCCGGTAGAGTATGAAAGCATGGCAACAACCGGATCAATGCCAAAGGTCTTTGCGGTTTGTGCAGAGCTGAGAGCAATCTCAGCCAGTTGTTCGGCATTTGGATCAGGATTAATTGCACAGTCCCCATAGACAAGCACCCTGTCCTCCAGGCACATCAGTAGTACGCTCGAAACAATGGAAAACCCCGGCTTTGTCTTAATAATTTGAAGTGCAGGGCGGATCGTTGCTGCAGTACTGTGTGCCGCGCCGGAGACCATTGCATCGGCATGCCCCTTATAGACCATCATGGTTGCGAAATAGTTTACATCTCTCATCATATCACGTGCATATTCCTCTGTGATCCCCGTATGTTTCCTTAAATCAAAATAGGTCTTCACGTACTCATCAAATAACTTGGATTTCAGGGGATTAATGATATTCGCGAGGCTCATCCTCAGCCCCAGTTGCGCGATCTTTCCATGGATCAGATCTTCATCGCCGAGGAGAGTGATATCCACCACTTCCCTATAAAGCAGTGTCTCGGCAGCCCGCAAGATTCTCTCGTCCTCGCCCTCTGGTAAGACCACGTGTTGCTTGTTTGCTCTGGCCCTTTGCAGCAACTCATATTCGAACATCTTCGGGGTTACGATGGTGGTCCGGGTTGTAACGACCCTTTCCTCCAGTTGCTCCGCATCGACGTTTTTTTCAAAGACCGCCAGGGCCTGCGTTATCTTCCGGTCATCATCCGGTGAAATTGTGGCGTGGATCTTATTAACATTTGTTGCTGTGGGAAAAGTATTCTCTTTGACGCTGAGAATAGGCACCATCAGGGGAAATCCTTTAATGAGATCCCATATTGGCTTTTCCGGTTTCAAGCCACCGGTCAATACGATCCCGGAGATATTTTGCTCAGACGCGGACGAAACAGCAGCCAGGCAGGCGACGATCACGTCCGCCCTGTCTCCGGGAGTAATAATCAGTGAACCATATTCTATCCTGGTCAAGAAGTTATGCAGTTGCATCGCCGCGATCGTAAAGTTGTGCACGTGCCGGTTCAACTGTTCTTCCCCGTATAACACCTCAGCACCTAAAAGCTTCGCAATCTCGCCCACTGTTGGATTCCCGAGAGACGGTTCATCCGGCATGGCGTAAAGCAACTGTTCTCCAGTCAAGTCCTTTTCTTTCAGGAGCTTGATAATCGCCTCTCCATCCTTTGGCTCTGTACGGTTAATAATTGTGGCGATTGTGTGGCATTTTTTTCGACTCAGGGACTTAAGAGCCACTTCAACGGATCGGACTATATCATCCGTGCTCTTCTGGTGTGCGTTGGTCACCAATAAGACCGGGCATGACAGGTTTTTACTGATTTCTGCATTGATATCGAACTCAAAGGCAGCCGCGGAACTCACAAAATCGGTGCCTTCGCATAACACAAAATCGCAACTATCACTTAATTGGTTATACTTATTGATTATTCCCTCAATCAATTCAGTTTGCCTGCCTAGCGAAACCAGATTGTCGGCCTCTGTTGCGGTGAATCCGTACATTTTATCGTACTGAATTCCCAGGTCAAAATATGAGGAAACAAGATTGATGTCATGATCCTGATCTTTGGCGTCCGAAATAATCGGGCGGAAAAAGCCAACCCTGTCGATTTTCCTGAGCAGCATCTCCATTACGCCCAGGATAATGGCTGATTTTCCGCTCCTTGCTTCAGTGGCCACGACATAAAGGTTATTTGACATGGTAGCCTCCTACTGTCGGAAATCTGTGATTCGTGATTCGTGATTCGTGATAAGGCGAAACCCAACAAATAATTGGGAGAAGGTTCGTTCAGGCACTACTTAAGAACGTGTTCTACAAATATTCTAAGGTCTGTACCAATACCAGTCAGAAGCATACCGGTGCCGATGGTAGCAAGAAGTAACCCCATCAAACGAGTTAATACATTGAGACCGTTTTGACCGAAGTATTTGACAATCCTTTCGGATGACCTGAAGCAAAAATACGTGATCAAGCATATCAATCCATAAGACGAGAGAGAGATGATAATATGAAGCAATTTCCCACCGACGGCAAAGCTCATTGCAGTGGCAATTGTGCCCGGACCGGCCAACAATGGAACAGCTAATGGTGAAACTGCGACACCGAGTTGAGCTTCGCGGCTGTCTGCAATATCTCCATCACTTGGCGTGTGAACACTAGAACTGGAGCCCTGCAGCATATGATAGCCGATCATAAAAACCACAATACCGCCGGTAACCCGTAGCGCTGGCAGACTAATACCGAACATCTTGAAGAGCTCATTCCCGGCAATGCTTAACACGGCAATAATTGCAAACGCAAGCAGAATACCTCGCCTGGCAACAGCTTTCTTTGTGGCCTTATCGTCTCCGGCAGTCAAACTGATAAAAACAGGAGTATTGGCTATTGGATTCATAATTGCAAAATATCCAGCTAAAGTAGCACCGGCGAACCCGAGCAGGTCTGTTGTGTCCATATATTTTATCCCCTATTTTATTACCACTCCGGCATTCCTCATTTCTTGAAGGCTTCATCCGCAGGCAGCTCAAAGTTGGTGTAAAGACCGATGGCTGTGAAATGGGAACAGGCCTGGTATGCCCCTTGCGGGCAGTGTGTATATCCAATGCGCCGTGTCTCTCTCCAAGTATGCCTGCCACAAGTATAATTGCCAAAGAGATGATCAGCGCGATAATGAAAACAGAAAGGATTGTGGCCATTTTTAAGTGGTTGACTAAACTTTCGGTGTTTTGGATATTGTGGGGTTGTGTTCATTATCACCTAATTCCATAATCGGTCACTTTATAAGTTAATTTCATTCCGGATGCAGGAACAAATGTAACTTATTGAGAAGTTACGAACAAATCAGCTGATTTAACCCGTTGGGGAGAATATGGAATAAGAAGTGAATGAACTCATCGGCATCAAGACTCATTAGTTTGGTCAAATTATAACTGGAAAGGTCTTTGTAGGTGTACCTGCCCGTTTTCTTACTCACCATGGCGGGCGATGGGCGACTCGAACGCCCGGCCTTTGGCTCCGGAGGCCAACGCTCTATCCAACTGAGCTAATCGCCCGCTCTATCTATATTTT
>JAIWEZ010000104.1:0-7802 GCA_048631945.1 Gammaproteobacteria bacterium
AGCGCCGTGTGGGCTCAGCGAGGTATTGGCAATGAAGCTGTGCCACGACTAACAGGCATTGGCTCAATGAACGCTTTCCTGTTCAAGGTGGCAGGTTTCGGCTTACTGTTCCTTGCACTTTCCGTCATTTATTGTCGAGCCTTCCGTTGAGGCCATGGGGCTTCTGGCCGCAATGATAATCATTCGAACGATGCTCGGCTGGACCACCGTGCTTGAGATCAGCGGCCGATGGCCGTGGAAAAGGAGGTAACCCCTTCAAAAAGCTCACACTGGGTGTTGAATACCTTTGGGGGCGACGAGAGAACGTCGACGGGGCCTCCGCAACCTCGACTCGATTTTTAACCACAATACCGCAAGGAGGAACGAGCATGAAACGAAGAAAGTTCATCAAGATTTTACCTTTGATCGCCGCATCAACCGGTTTGCTCCCCCGAGTGATCGCCGCATCAACCGACTTGGTCCCTCGAAAAAGCGCAAAGGCAACTACAGGTAGTAAAATAGCCGTCGAGAAGATTCCGGTCGTGCTCGAGTGCGCCATCAACGGAACAGCGAGCAAGAAGAATCCCCACGCGCCTGAAACCGTTCAAGAACACATCACCGAGATGATGCAGGTCCTGGATGCGGGTGCAACCATTGCCCACAATCATTCGAACCAGTTTCACAAAGATCCCGAACAAGCCGCCCAGTTCTATGTGGAGGTCTACCGGCCGATTCGTGAGAAGTATCCGCACGCCATTTTCTATCCGACGGTTAACCTAGATACCAAAGTGCTCCACGGAGAACGGCGTGCCATGGCTCCGGGAGCAGCATGTGCTCACCATCGGGTGCTTGCCAAGGCGGGTCTCGCCAACATGGTAATGTTGGATACGGGAGTCACCGGCATTTCGTTATTGGAAGAGGATGGCATCGCCAACGATGAAGCCTTTTTCGTTTACCAATTCTGGCCTGAAGACGTTCGCTTCTCAAAGCAGATATGCACCGACTTCGGCTGCGGCGCCTCGGTTGGGGTCTATGAACCGGGTTGGTTGAAGAACGTCGTCGCAATGGCAAGGGCAGGCACCCTCCCGCGCGGTTCAAGGATCAACCTGTTCTTTGGAGCGGATCGTATTGGATCCATGGCCCCTCCGATTCCCGAAGCGCTCGAGCTCTACCTGAAGATGATGGAGGGGCTGGACCTGGAATGGGCGGTCGGATGCCCAGAGTGGGACCGAAGTGTCATGGATACACCGTTGGCCCAGATGGCGCTCGAGCGTGGCGGAGGCCTGCGAGTCGGTCTCGAGGACTATGCTACCGGACCGAGCAATGTCGAGCAGATCGAGCGCGCCAAAGACCTCGTTGCCGCGGTCGGAAGACAGATCATAAATGGGCCGGAGGCAATCGAATACCTCGACATACCATTTCCGGCGACGCGGCCTAAAGGCTAGTCGCAAAGGGCAAGCCTACAAGGTCTCGGCCCATGACCACTGGGTTCTATATCGACCTGGCCGATCACAAGCCAAGGGCGCTCTTAGAGGCGCTCAACAGCCTCTTTTACTTCCAAGTAGGCGGCCACAGGGCTGCTCCTAAAATAATCGTTCCAGTCATTCAGCGTTTTTATTGAATGGCTGGAGCGAAACCATAAGGAGGAAAATGATGAAAAAGAAACTGTTTATTGTTTTGATTGCTTTGAGCATGGTCGCACTTTCCATTTACAACAGCAAGGCGGCAAGGGCAGCAGAGCCCGAGGCCGCCAGCGTTAAGCAGGGGGATCAGAATATCAATTGGCTCTTCGTCGTGACAAGCACGTCGGGATCTTTTGATGGGAAGACTCTCACCTTGCACAATATCCCTCCCACCTTGATGTTCTCAGACCGCCCCCATCGGTTCTTCGGGCACATGGATCCTGCCAAGCTCATCAAGGAAGTTAATACTGGTCCTAACAATTTCGCCGAAAACCCGCCGAATGCCGTACTGTCGACTTTTGGAGGTGGGTTGCCCACCGCTGGAACCGTGGTCCTCCATGGAGCTACCCTCACAGGGAAGACAATCTCTTTTCTCGTGAAAGTTTTGGAAGGCGATATTCCGGATAAGTTTGAAGGGGCGACCTTATTTATAGACCCTTTTCACCACCATAACGTCGGTGCCTTTGTTGTTGGGGCCGCTGTTGGGAAGAATAGAGCTCAAGAGGAAACCGAAAAGGAAACGGTGATCGTCCAGGAACCGACCTATTACTACCAGGGCACGCCGGCACCGGGCAAACAATCAACCAAGAGCCCGGAAGCGAAGCTCGAAGAGCTCAAGAGCATGTATGACAAAGGCGTCATCACCAAGAGCGAATACGACCAAAAGAGGAAACAAATCCTGGATCAGATGTGACAACAGGCGGCAGAAAGAGAAAGAGGCCCTAAACAGGACAGCCTATGAACGGGGTCAGGCATAATTAAACCAAACCATGATAATGGTAAGTTGCAAGCATGGCAAGACAACCCCGCATACATTTTCCTAGCGCCCTTAATCATGTTATTGCACGAGGCAATAGGCGTCAAAACGACCTTTATTCGCGACTCGGTCCCACACGTCCGCTTTCTGTTCGCGCTGCCCCTTCAGGTTTTCGCGGACTGGATCATCGATCCGTATATGACAGCTATCGTGAAGCATTTTCAAGTTTCCGATCTCTTACCAAAAGATGCCAAACCCCTCTATAGCAAAGCACTCGAGCAACTTATTCGCCGAGCCGGTCCCTCGATCCGAAGCCGCGAACCCCCGGAGACTTGAATGCCGCTCCACTTGAAGACAAAGTCCTGCACGATGACAATGCGGGTGAAGACAGCGATGCTGATAATTATTAAGGTTTAAATAGATCGGCGCTAAAGAGATATCTGGAATTAAGCCACGATTCATATAGCTTGATTGGGCAGATCCAACTTTTTCAATGGTTAGAGGAGCAGCTTGATCCTCTTTCAGATAATGATCACCGTGGAGCCAGTGGATGGGGCTTAGAAAATCACAGATCTGATGTTGTTGGACGAAAAGCGCATCGATTCATACGCTCAACCAAAATCTTAATGGGGTTTGCTCCTTGGAACAGGCAACCTCGAAGAAACGGAGGCCCAACATGCTATATCTGAAAACGAAACGACAATTCCAGAAAACTATTTTAGGGCTATCGCTTCTCGTCCTGATGACTGCCTGCACAACCCACTATCCTATCAACAATTCAATCATATCCACTGCGGCGGTCGAGCGGTTTTCGATAGGAGATAAGCACCATAGCCGTTCGGATGAACTCCTACTGATTTTAACCTTTTCAGGCGGCGGAACCCGGGCGGCGGCTTTCGCCTATGGTGTTTTACAAACCCTGGCCGAGACCCATATAGTCATCGATGGGAAAAAACGCCGCCTGCTGGATGAGGTCGACGGGATCAGCTCGGTCTCCGGCGGCAGCTTTACCGCGGCCTATTACGGTCTGTTTAAAGACCGAATCTTTGCGGATTTCGAGACGAAGTTCCTCAAGTACAACGTACAGTCCGAACTCATCGGGCGCGTTTTTTCTCCATTCAACTGGCCCAGATTGGCATCGCATTACTTCGAACGCAGCGATTTGGCCGCAGAATATTACGACGAACTGTTGTTTGAAAAAAAGACGTTTCAAGATTTCATGACCGCCAAAAGTCCTTTGATAGCCATCAATGCCACCAACGTTGCCATGGGATCCCAGTTTACCTTTATCGGTGAAGAGTTTGCACCCATCTGCTCCGATCTTTCGTCTTTTCCCGTTTCACGCGCCGTTACCGCTTCCTCCGCAGTTCCAGGGGCCTTCAGCAGTATTATTCTCAAAAATTATGCCGGAACCTGCAATTACCGGTTGCCGGAGTGGGCTGCCAAAGCTCTGGATGAACGTCAGGTGAACACGCGCCGTTACCATACAGCCAAGATTTTGAGCGACTATCAGGATACCACGGTCCAGCCCTATATCCACCTGCTCGATGGGGGTATCTCTGATAATCTCGGTATTCGGTTGATAATCAATCTGACCCACGCGGGGGGCGGCATATGGAACAAACTCAAACAATTCGATCTGGAAAAGACGAGTAAAATGGCCTTAATCATCGTCAACGCTCAAAAGGCGATTGATACGAGTTTTACCAAAAGGGATTATTCGATGCCAATTATAGACACCCTCGGGGCGGCTTCTTCAATCCCCCTCGATAAATTCACTTTTGAAACAATGGAGATAGTAAGGAATAATAGCACCCACTGGCAGGAGTCTATTACCGCCGGCCGATGTGGTGAAGCACCACCCTCAAAAAATAGCCGGCAGGCAGGCACTTCCGGTGCAACCCCCGCCTGTGCTGCCCAAACCTATTTGATAGAAGTGAACTTTGACCGACTTCAGGATGAAACCGAGCGGAATCATCTTAAACACCTTCCAACCTCTTTTTATCTTGAACCGGGCGATGTTGACCGGCTAAAGGCGGCAGCCAAAAAGATCCTGGCAGACTCTGCCGAATTTAAAAAACTGTTTGGTGATTTGCAATGATGTATACCCAGACGATGTTGCATTCATCACTGGATCGATTCAAAAAAGGTTAACCATCTCTCCAAAGAACCTCCCCCGGAGGATGGCAAATTGGGAGAAATTATTAAATATGTTACAGCAATTTGTTGAAAGGATTTAGCATGCATAGAGTTGTCAACATCATTCATAAAGCATCAGCAGTGGCGATGCTGATGATCGTCGGCTGCGCCACTTTGCCTGAAGATTTTGATCGATCCGAATCATATGCGTTGACCGATACGGAGAATACCACTTTCGGCCGGTCACGCGCGGCAGAAAGAGCCGCACACCCGGGAAAATCAGGATTCCATTTATTGGCTAACGGCCTGGATGCCTTTGTGGCCCGCGCTTTACTGGCGCAGGGCGCCGATCCGCTCCGGCTCGATGTCATTGTTTATCGATCCCGTCGGAATGCTGGCCACGCCTGGCACCGCAAACAGTAAAATATTGTGAATGAATGCTGTGATAAAACTGAAATATTAATTTTAGGAAAGGAGACAGTGACATGAAGAAATTATCTAAACGATGGCAATCTATCATTATCTATAAAGTAGATGATCCGAAAGGATAGCTCGTCGCTGTATGTCTCGGAGAATGATCACGATGGTGTTGTGGTTAATTGCGGGCGTGCTGGTTCCCGAACCAGTCCCGGCCCAAAAGGAGACCTCCGAGGTCCTTGACCAGGTTAATTTGTTCTCCAGATAAAACCTCCTAAATTCAGGGCATTAAGTCAAATTCCGGTTATTTGAGTGTAGAGGAATGAAAACCTTTGTCATTTCAGTATATTCCAATTAAGTCTGCTTTCAAATACTGATTCTGAGAGGATTTCCAGGTTAGAACAAATTTACCGTGGGTCCTTGACAGGTAGCCTATCAAACCTATATTATGGGCAATATTGCCAATTCAAACCCACTTTTTGTCCGGAGGATCGGAGCATGAACACATTTAATCAGCCTTCGAATGACAAGGCGTACATGGCGAGAGCGTTCGAGGTAAGCATCCGTATTGGCCTCGTCGCTCTCGTCGTATTTTGGTGTTTCCAGATCGGTCGGCCGTTTATTGATCCTATCCTTTGGGGCATCATCATTGCATTTGCAATCCATCCCATCTACAACCGGCTGAAGTCCGCCCTGGGTGGACGTGATCGGTTAGCGGCAACCTTGATAACAATCTTCGCACTGATCCTCCTGCTCGTTCCGACCATTATGCTTTCCCATTCCCTCATCGACTCTGTACAGGATTTTTCGGCACAGCTCGAAGGCGGGACCCTGAAGGTGCCTCCACCATCGGAGAGCGTCAGATCATGGCCGGTCATCGGTGAACCGGTATACAAGTTGTGGAGCCTTGGCTCGCAAGATCTCGGCGCTGCGCTGAGCAAGATGGCGCCCATACTCAAGAAGTATGTTATGGTGCTGCCGTCCACCGCTGCTCATGCCGGTGTCGGGCTTCTGCTTTTCGTGGTTTCGATCATTATCGCCGGTGTTCTGCTTGCACATGACGACGGTGCTCAGCAGGCTGCGCTGACATTTTTTAGGCGGCTTGCAGGTGAAAGGGGGGAGAAGATCGTCGAACTCGCGGGGGCAACGGTGCGAAGTGTTGCCCAGGGAATTTTGGGCGTTGCAGTAATCCAGGCAATCCTGGGAGGGATAGGTTGTCTCTTGGTCGGCGTGCCTGCGGCTGGGTTTTGGGCCCTGATGGTCCTGATTTTTGCTATAGTTCAGATTCCCCCTCTCTTAGTCTTGGGTCCGATTATTGTCTACGTGTTCTCCACCAGCAGTACGATTACCGCAATCTTGTTCGCTATCTGGAGTATCCTCGTGGGCATAAGTGACGCCTTTCTTAAACCGCTCTTGATAGGTCGTGGAGTCGACATTCCCATGCTTGTCATCTTCATAGGAGCAATAGGCGGCTTCATAACATCGGGCGTGATCGGTCTCTTCGTTGGCGCGATCGTTTTCTCGA
This sequence comes from Gammaproteobacteria bacterium, assembly GCA_048631945.1. Lineage (GTDB taxonomy): Bacteria > Desulfobacterota > Desulfobacteria > Desulfobacterales. The sequence continues at coordinate 6,500 of JAIWEZ010000104.1, forward strand.
CCGGCTACAAGGTCTTTTTACTATGGCTCAAAGAGGAAACAGAGCCGGAACCAGAACCAAGCAAATCTGAGTAGCGACCACTGCGTCCTTTATGTCCGATTTTAACCCCAAGAATGACGATATTGAGGCTGAAAACAGCTATTTTTGGAAATCCAATCACAATATTTCAATTGTTAGCTTGGCCCAACACCATTCACATTCACCCGCATTCACCATTTGTGCTTAATTGAGGAGGGGCGAAGATATCTCGGAACATTGTTTTCCCTTTTACCCCCTGAAACCTGACACCCGAAACCTCGATCCCTAAGCTTTCGTGGTTAAGATTTACAGTTGGAGCGTGCCATGATGACCCTGTCCACTCGAAGCAAAGAAGCCATCAAGACCGCATTGGCGATGACCATCGCCTACGGCATCTCCCTGTGGATGGACTGGGATAAGGCCTATTGGGCCGGTTTCGCCGTGGCCGTCACCAGCCTGGCGACGACCGGGCAGTCCCTGAACAAGGGCGCCATGCGCATGCTCGGTACGTTGATGACGACCGTTGTCGCGTTGATTTTCATCGCCCTGTTCGCACAGGACCGCTGGCTCTTCATGCTGTTCCTCTCTCTCTATGTCGGCTTTTGCACCTACATGATGGGCGGAGCGAAAAACCAGTATTTCTGGCACGTCTGCGGCTTCGTGTGTGTAGTTATCTGTATGGCCGCAGGCCCCGATTCAAAAGAGGCCTTCGAGACCGCGATGCTGCGTGCCCAAGAGACCGGACTGGGCATCCTGGTCTACAGCCTGGTTTCGATCCTTATCTGGCCTATCACCAGCCGCGCCGACTTCGAGGCCGCCGCATGCGAACTGTGGTCGACCCAGAAACAGCTTTACCGGTCCTACCTGGATTTGATGTGCGGTGAGGGGAACGCAGGAGAAGCGCAGGCCCTGAGGGCCCAGGAGCTCCAGGAACAGACCCGGTTTGGCCAACTCCTGGATGCGGCGGAGACGGACACCTACGAAGTCTGGGAAGTGCGGCAACAGTGGGAGCGTTACCGGAGCCAGACGGCGGAACTGACCGAAACGATGGAGCGCTGGCGTGAGAGTTTCGCCGAAGTGAAAGCCCTGAATCTGTCGCGTTTGCTGCCCAACCTGGCACTCTTTGGCGCAGAACTCGACGAGCGGTTGGCTCAGATTGGTCGCATGCTCGCCAATCAGGCGCCCGAGCGGCAGCCGGCAGCCATGGATCTGGCCCTGGATACGGCCGAGGTGGGGGTCCTCTCCCATTTCAACAAGGCGGCACTTGCCGTCACCCGGTCCCGGC
>JAIWEZ010000105.1:0-7754 GCA_048631945.1 Gammaproteobacteria bacterium
GAACAACCCGGCGCTGAGGCGTTCAGCCAGTTCTGCGTATGCACTGGCCTCCGCAAGCTCCGGAGTAATGCCTTTCCCAACACAGACTATCCTTATTGAATCAATCCATACCCGTCCCCAATAAATGTTGTCCGACACTTGGAAGGTGAGGTATCCAACGTCGAGATTCAGTTTTTTCAACCCGTCCTTTATTCTGTTAATCGTATTGGACGGAAGATCACACTTGCCATACTCATTTCTGACGCAATTCTGAAATTCCATTGAACCTGTTACTCCCTAGGAAAAAATGATAGAGAATCCCCTTTTTGGTGGGCGAGTATAGGAAGGAATGGCCTTGTGTGTCAAGTTTGTTGAGACTTCTTACGAGGTCATCAAGGTTGACGAACTCGTAAAACAGGCCTTTTTCAGACACGTAAAGTGTTACAATATTCTTGTAAATGGCACGAAACTAGGAGAGTTGCTTGACAACAAATCGTCGTCATAATATAAGGGCGTTTCTCGGGCGGCAGATTCAGTGTCCGAACGACATATTTTGTTTAATGAGGGGGGGTGCGTGTTTTAGGCAGAAAAGATATCCTAATGAAAAGAAAATAGCTTCTTGCCGTATAGGTAGGTATTCAGGACTTTACAAACAGGAGGTGTTTAGATGGCTGACTATTACATCAATGTATTATTGGATGATGCGAAACTAAAACAGATTGAAGATGCTGGCTTGGCCGATCAGGTTCAGGAAATAGATGGCAAAAAGGCGGTTCAAGTAGGCGTCACCAAGAAAGAACAGAAGAAGCTTGCGAAGGGCTTCTCGGACTTGGCCTTTGATGCCTCGAAAGCCTGTGTGCTTCCTGAAGAGGCAGAGAAGACCCTGATGGGTTTTATCACGGATAATAACAGTCTGGATATTATGAAATTTGCGATTTTGAAGCTATACAACCCTCTTGCTGGAAGGAGCATATCAGGAAGGGGCACAGGGGGGCGCTAAATTTTCTCTCCCTTTTTCAAACGTAGTGCAGGGCTTCAGCCCTGCATCATAATGGCAGAGCCAAAGCTCTGCGCTACAGGTCCGCACCAAAGGTGCGATATGTTATTTCTGTAAAGAAGACGTCATTCAAGGAGGGAATAGGTCTTTGGATCTATTCCCTCCTTTGTTGAATGGTACCTGGTCCAAGGTTCCGTCAAAGTCACATTACGCAAGCATGAAAATCCCCCTACCTTGACGTTGCCCTGGTTGACGGTTGACAACGGGGGTACGGGTTTGCTATAAGAATTCGTTAGACTACTTTCGGTTGGCCGATTTTTCCATCAACGGGCAAACGGGCTCAACGGGCCAACCGGCCAAAGAGGAACTTAATGAAAAAACCAAAGACAACCAGAGAATATATTGAAGACCAGGTGGCGACTCTGGTCAAGAGTCCTGAGTGCGGCACGACGCATTACAACCTTGCCATTGGTCTGATCAAGGAACAGAGGTGGGATGAGGCTGCGGAGGAACTCATGGCTGCCGTAAATGAATGCCCCACGCTGGGAGAGGCATATGTGGCCCTGGGTGGCATCCATCTGCATAGGGGAGATTTGGACGCCTGTATCCATTTGAATCAGCGGGCCATTGCGGTCAGGCCCAAATTTGCCCAGCCATACGGAAATATAGGTTTTGCCTATGTTCAGAGGGGTGATCCGGAGACGGCGATTGGTTTCCTGGAAAAAGCGGTCTCCATTAACCCCAAATTTATCCAGGCCCACACCACCCTTGCCAGTGCCTATTTTATGCAGGGGCGATTGGACGAATGCATTGCTGCTGCCAACAAGGCATTGGAGCTTGAGCCTACCTTCGCTATTGCTCACAATAACCTGGCTCTGGCTTATTTTGAGAAGGGGGCTTATCAGGAGGCTGTTGAACATTGCGATAAGGCCATGTCCCACGGATTTGAAGTTGAGCCGAGGTTTTTGAAAGATTTGGAGCCGTATCGTTAGACCTACCTTGGAGTTTGATCGCATTGCCGGCTACATTTCCAAATTTTGTCTTGTGGATATTACGTTCAGATGCTCGTTACTGGATTCTTGATACTGGATAATCGTTCTTTAATCCAGTAACCAGTATCCGATATCTGCATCCGGCGCCCTCGGTTTTTTGTGAGTGCTATAGCCAACTTATTTCATGATACTTCCCAAGGTCACGTACCTCACCCCATCCCCTCACGGCTATGTACCGCTCAATGACCTAACTCGCCAGATCCCCATGCGCCTGACGCGTTGTGGGACTGGCCCAACCCCTGGTCCCGTCTTAACCTACGGTCAGTATTTTGAAGGCATCACGGACGTCATTTCAAAAGACGACTATGCGCTGCTAGTCGATGCCACAGGCAAGCAACTGGCGGAAGACATCTCTGCGTCCGACATTGAAGAGATCCTGATTTATGCCGAAAAGCATGGCAGCGACTACCACCCGGGCAGGATTGAGGTGATGGTTGGTGGCGTTTGTGCAACCTTTGTAATGAACGTAGCAGTTACGTCTCGGGGAAAGGCTCGTCTCTGTCGCGAGTTTGAAGTTTTGGAGCACCTAAACAGCAAATATGATTTCCCCTTTTTGCCACGGACTTACTTCCAGGGCGAAGCCTTGCTCCCTTCCATGCTTATGTTTTTGGCAGATTGGTTTCAGGGATATCACGAATTTCATCTTTCAATGGACGAAAACGGTTCCCGGAAACTCGTCCTTTGGGATACTGAGAAAAATCCTTGCCACCTTTCTCGGCTACAGGCGTGGCAGATATACCACCAAGCTGCCGGGATTCTGGTCCTGTATTATGACATCGAGACCTTTGAACAAATCTTTCCCTGGCATCACGCGGCCGGCGATTTTGTGGTGAAGGCACAGAAGGTGACCGTAAATACCCCCCCACCCCGACCCTCCCCCGCGAGGGGGGAGGGAGCTATAAGTTGTGGAAGGGGGTCAGGAGGAGGGGGGCGTGGACGGTTTCCACAGAAGAAATCCATAGATGTTAGACTGGTGACCGCGAGACAATATGCTCCAATGCTGGAACGCTCCGAGGGGGTTTCTGTCCATGAGGCTTTGCTCTTTTTTCTGTTGAACCTTTCTATAAGGATGCGGCTGGACCGCCTGGATGGTGTGGGCGCTGTTGCATGGGCAGATGATGATTGTGTGGATGCGACCCTGGAGGGGTTTATGGAAGGACTCAGAATAAAACAGGTCAAAGGATTTATTGATGAAGGGTTTGTCAATAGCTTCCTGCAATATGGACAGTCTATTGCCAAAGAAGATCTATCATACAGATTCCATGCCCTTATCAATGCCTGTGATCAAGCTGCCCCAGACATACCTGTGATTAAAGAGCATCTCGAAAGGCATGTATCGAAATTCCATTTAGTCCTTCAAGACCTGCGGGATTCGTAACCGGCTCGCTCTTTGGATCTCGAAGTGCTGTCGCGCTGTCGCAAGGGAGAACCTCCGCCTTTCCGGCCGGTAGAGGCTTCATTTTTTTGCCATAAAAGCAATGCAAAGCAACCGTTTCATCCAAGGTTTTTTCTATTGACAAAATGCGCAAATAGTTCTATAGGCCAGCTTTATGTCAGTGTACGTGTGTTTTTGTCTAAAACATTCAGAACAACCGAATTTTTTCGTTCTACCGCTTAATCAAGAGCATTTCGGGAATTGAGAGGGGGTGACGCGATACTTTATGCGCGGCAAAGGGTACATACAGATGTATCAGACTAAGTTGACACATTGAAAAAGTAATGAAAAAATGGAGGGAGGTAGAATAATGGTTGAATTCAAACACAAGACGCCTCTGATCGATCAACTGGAAACAGGGCCCTGGACGAGCTTTGTTTCGGACATCAAGCGCGAACACGAGTCCAGGATGGAAAACCCAAAAGGGATCGATTTCCAGTTTAACCAGGATTGCTGCGATGACCTTTTGGGTGTACTGGAATTATCGTATGACCACGGCAGGACCCACTGGAAGCACGGCGGCATTGTCGGTGTGTTCGGATACGGCGGTGGCGTTATCGGCCGGTACTGTGACCAGCCCGAGATGTTTCCGGGTGTGGCACACTTTCACACTATGCGTGTTAATCAACCCATGGGGCACTTTTACAAGACTGACTACTTAGAGCAACTCATGGACCTGTGGGAAAGGCGCGGCAGTGGCCTCACCAATATGCACGGTGCCACAGGTGACATCATCTTTTTGGGGACTAGCACGCCCCAGTTGGAAGAGGTCTTCTACGAATTGACCCACAACATAAACCAGGACCTGGGGGGTTCAGGGTCGAATCTGCGAACTCCGTCTGATTGCATGGGCCAGTCCATGTGCGAGTATGCGTGTTACGACACCCAGGAGTTCTGTTACAACATGACCATGGAGTATCAGGACGAGTTGCATCGACCCGCGTTCCCGTATAAATTCAAGTTCAAGTTTGACGGCTGCCCTAACTGCTGCGTGGCCGCGATTGCCCGATCTGATCTGTCCTTTATCGGCACCTGGCGTGACGACATCCGCATCGACCAGAAAGCGGTCAAGGCTTATGTGGGCGGCGAATTAAAGCCGAACGGTGGCGCCCATGCAGGTCGTGATTGGGGCGCATTCGACATCCAGAAAGAGGTGATCGGTCTTTGCCCCACTGAGTGTATGGCTTGGGATGGCAGCAAGCTTGAGATTAATACCCCCGAGTGCACCAGGTGCATGCATTGCATCAATGTGATGCCCAGGGCGCTTCGAGTAGGCCTTGATACGGGTTGTTCTGTCCTGGCCGGCGCCAAGGCCCCGATCCTGGATGGAGCCCAGATGGGTACACTGATTGTGCCCTTTATCAAGGTCGAGGAGCCCTATGACGAGATCAAAGAAAAAGTCGTCGAGCCGATCTGGGATTGGTGGATGGAAGAGGGCAAGAACCGCGAGCGCCTTGGCGAGCTGATCAAGCGGCAGGGCATGCAGAAGCTGCTGGCGGTCACAGGGTTTAAGGCTATTCCGCAGATGGTTAAGGAGCCCCGGACCAATCCGTACGTCTTCTGGAACGAGGATGAGGTTCCCGGCGGATTTAAACGCGATATCAACGAATTCAGAAAGCATCATCTAAGATAGGGGGTGACAACAATGGCATTTATTTCTTCAGGATACAATCCAGATAAACCGATGCAGGATAGAATTACGGATATTGGACCGAGGCATTACGCAGAGTTCTATCCACCGGTCATCAAGAAAAACAAAGGCAAGTGGCTATATCACGAAATCATCGAGCCTGGCATTGTCGTCCATGTTGCTGAAAGTGGAGACGAACTCTTTGCGGTCCGAGTTGGCGGCTGCCGTCTGATGAGTGTGTCGCACATCCGTGAGATCATGGAGATTGCCGACAAGTACTGCGACGGCTATGTCCGGTGGACCACCCGGAATAACGTAGAGTTCATGACGGACAACAAGGACAAGTGCATGGCCTTAAAGGCTGATCTGCTGGGCCGGAAGCAACCTGGCGGATGTTACAAGTTCCCCATAGGGGGCACTGGTGCTTCCATTACCAATATCGTACATACCCAGGGCTGGATCCATTGCCACACGCCGGCAACCGATGCCTCGGGAACGGTCAAGGCCACAATGGACGTGATGTTTGACCAATGGGAAAACATGAAACTTCCTGCCAAGCTCAGGATTTCCATGGCCTGCTGCCTGAACATGTGCGGCGCAGTCCACTGCTCGGATATTGCCATCCTGGGTTATCACCGCAAACCGCCCTTGGTTGACCATGAATATCTTGACAAGATGTGCGAGATTCCTCTTGCCATTGCGGCGTGTCCTACAGCAGCCATCAAGCCTACCAAGGTGGAATTCGAGGGCAAGAAGCTGAACAGCGTGTCCGTTAAGGAAGAGCGGTGCATGTTCTGCGGCAACTGCTATACCATGTGCCCGTCCATGCCTCTGGCTGACACGGAAGGTGATGGTATTGTGCTTATGGCAGGCGGTAAGATATCGAACAGGATAGACGCACCCAAGTTCTCCAAGGTCGTAGTTGCGTTTATTCCCAACGAAATGCCCCGCTGGCAGACCATGACTGCAACAATTAAGAGGATGGTTGACGCATATTCAGCAGACGCAAGAAAATACGAGCGGCTGGGCCATTGGGCCGAAAGGATCGGCTGGGAGAGATTCTTTGAGAAGTGCGAGCTTGAGTTTACCCACCATCTCATAGATGATTTCCGCGATCCGGCCTATTACACCTGGCGTCAAACCACTAATTTCAAATTTGCCAAGACCGGATAAGTTAACAATCTCAATCTCACTCTAACCCTCTCCCCCGTGGGGGAGAGGGCAGGGGTGAGGGGGTAAAAACTACAAATACTTAGTACATGAAAAGAGGCAAGCAATGGATGAAGAAGCAGCCAAGACTCTTATTGTAGAAACACTGAAGAAAAAAAAGGGCAAGTCTAAGTTCTATCTGAAGGACTTTTACAAGATGTTGCCCGATGAGAAGCCCAGAACGGTAAAGAACCTGGTTAACAAGATGGTCGGTGAAGAAACCCTTGAATACTGGTCCAGTGGGAGCACGACTCTGATTGGTCTCAAGGGTGTCGGCAAGCAGGCCGCAGCAGACGGAGAAGCGGATTAGCCTCGTTTTTGAAGGAGCTTTCCCCCTCACCCCAACCCTCTCCCCAGGGGGAGAGGGTTGGGTGAGGGTGGAGGCTTTGTCTGTATTCAAAGAAACCGTGGTTCTTTTCCAATAACAAGAAACCAAACCTATGGCTCTTCCCCGAATTCTGATTGCCGCCCTGCGCGGGGGTTCGGGAAAGACGATCGTCTCTTTGGGACTGATTGCATCCTGGCGAAAGCGCGGGGTGGCCGTTGCTCCCTTCAAGAAGGGACCGGACTTTATTGACGCGGGCTGGCTGGCCCTTGCGGCTAGCCAGCCGTGTTATAATCTGGACACCTTCTTGATGCCTGCCGACCGGATTATTCTTTCCTTTACAAGCCGTACTCAATTAGCCGACCTATCAGTTATCGAGGGAAACCGAGGTCTCTACGACGGTATCGACCTTGAAGGGAGCACCAGTACCTCTGAACTCGCCAAGCTCCTGAAGACACCCGTGGTCCTTATAGTAGACTGTACTAAGAGTACCCGCACTGTGGCCGCTATTGTCTCTGGGTGTCTCAAATTCGACCCTGAAGTCGATATCTGTAGTGTTATCCTGAACCGGGTAGCCGGTGCCCGCCATGAGTCGATCCTCCGAAAAAGTATCGAGCATTACTGCGCCATTCCTGTCCTGGGGTCCATACCCAAGCTCAAAGAGGAGCCCTTTCCGGAAAGGCACATGGGACTGGTCCCCACGCCCGAGCATGCCTGGGCGGATGCGTCGATAGAAAAAGCGGCCGAGATGGCAGAGCATTATCTCGATCTTGACAGGCTTCTTGCCATTGCAAGAGGGGCACCAGCTCTGACATCCACATACAAAATCCCCCCTACCCCCCCTTTAACAAAGGGGGGAATGAAAACTGCCCCTCCTTTAGAACAAGGGGGAATAAAAAGAAAAGCTGTGAAGTCCACCTTTTCTAATGAACTCCCCCATACTCCCCCCTTTGATAAAGGGGGGTGGGGGGGATTTAGGCCTGCCCTGGCGCGACTTGACCGGCATATACCGCAACCCGACGAAGTAGTTATATTCGATCGACCATTCTCGCAACGTATCAAAGCCAGGTCTGGGCCAGGGGGGATTTCTGAGGGACCACTGCCTCGTATTGGGGTAATCAGGGATG
>JAIWEZ010000106.1:0-7714 GCA_048631945.1 Gammaproteobacteria bacterium
CGTCGGGACGCATGAATTCGAGGCCTTCAAGGCGGCAGGCTCCGCGGTCAAGGACGACATTCGTACGATACACGCCGCGAGCGTGAGCCGCGTGCGTTCAGCGGTTGAGGGCAGGGGACTCATACCCGTCGGCATCGAGGGATTTGCGGTCACGGTGGAGGTCGACATCAGCCGGGGGTTGCCTGGCTTTTACCTCGTCGGCCTGCCGACCACGGCAGTCAAGGAGAGCCGCGAGCGGGTCCTGGCCGCGCTGCGCCACAGCGGCATCGGCATCCCATCGGGCAAGGTCGTGGTGAATCTTGCCCCGGCGGGTATTCGCAAGGAAGGGGCGGCGTACGACCTGGCTATCGCCCTCGGCGTGGTCGCGGCGCAAGAGCCGACCGAGGCCGCCACCGCCGCGCGCGACGCCGTCGTCCTGGGCGAGCTATCGCTCTTCGGCGACGTGCGTCCGGTGCGTGGCTTGCTCGCCATCGTGCTCGACGCCGCTGCAAGAGGCGAGCGGCGCGTGGTGGTGCCAGCCTGCCAGGCCGGTGAGGCAGTACTCTCGGGGGGTATCGACGTGGTCGGTGTTGCTACCCTGGCCGACGCCGTGCATTGGTGGCGGACCGGCGTGAGCCGGTCCGTTTCCGGCGATGCCGAATCGGACCACAGAACCCGCAGTCGGCTGCGGCCTGCACGATCGGCCGAGCCTGCGCTGGGAGCAGAGACCACCGAGCTTGCCGTCACCGGCGAAGCCGATGCGCACGTCGCCCGAGTCCGGGCTCTGGGTGAAGACGTTGCCGGACTGCTGGACCAGCCGGTCTGGGCTCGGCACCGTCGCTAGCGGGATTTTGTAGAGCGGCTTGGTCGAACCATCCGCGTACTGGGCGTAAATGGTGCCGTCCTTGCCGATCGACACCTTTTCGATGCTGCTCGGGCCGTTGCCGTTCACCTGCGCGGTGGCGGTATAGCCGGTTCCCAGCTGGCTGAGGCCCTTGAGAAACAAGCAGGGCCACCCCCATCAGATAAGAAGATCGGTGAAATCTTGATTCAAGATAAGAAGGTTGTGGCCAGAGATGTAGCCGGAGCCCTTCGAGACCAAAAGGGCCTTCGCGGAACCCCACCTTCGGCGGCTTCAGTTGCATTGACTAGCTTTGTGAAAGTTGATACACAGAAGCTTGATAATATGGTGGATATGGTGGGGGAGCTGGTAATCACGGAGGCGATGTTGCGTCAGGGCATGAGCGATCTTGTGGCTCAGAACAAGAAACTCTATACAGACCTTGCTCAACTGGGCCGCACTACCTCTGAGATTCAGAGGATCTCATTGTCATTGCGCATGGTGCCTATCAAGCAGACCTTCCAGAAGATGATTCGCCTGGTGCGGGATCTTTCAAAGAAATCCGGCAAGCTGGTCAACCTTGAGATGATTGGCGAAGAGACCGAGATAGACCGCAACATGGTCGATGAGATCTATGATCCGCTGGTGCATATGGTCAGAAACTCGATGGATCACGGTATTGAGGACCCTGAGAAACGTAAAGCATTGGGCAAGCCGGAGACCGGTGAGGTAATCCTGAAGGCCTATCACAAGGGGGGCAATATAGTTATTCACGTCTCAGATGACGGCAAGGGCCTTGACCGGGAAAAGATAACCAAAAGGGCTATCGAGCGGAACTTGATCAGCTCTGGTGACGAGCTGTCTGATCAGGACATCTACGGCCTGATTCTTCAGCCGGGTTTTTCAACAGCCGAGAAGGTGACCGACGTATCAGGTCGGGGTGTTGGAATGGATGTGGTTAAGCGCGTCCTTGATAATTTGCGCGGAAACATAGAGATCCATTCGGTCAAGGATCAGGGTACGACGATTTTGATGAAACTGCCCCTGACCTTGGCCATTATCGATGGTATCATGGTGCGCGCAGGCGATAGAGACTTTATCATCCCCACAGTGTCAGTAGTCGAATTCCTCAGGCCGGACAGGTCTGCTCACAGCTGTGTGGTAAACTCCGGCGAGATGATTAAGATTCGGGACAACCTATATTCCCTGATCAGGCTCCATGAGCATTTTGGCTTTGATCCCATGCACGAAAACCCCTGGGAAGCCATCGTGGTTGTGGCCGAAAGTGAGGGCCAGCGAAAGTGTATCCTGGTCGATGAGCTCATAGGCAAGCAAGAGGTAGTGATTAAGAGCATGGGCGAACAGATCAAGAATGTCAAGGGGATGGCCGGCGGAGCTATCCTTGCCGATGGCCGGGTGGGGCTGATCATAGATGTGGCCGGCTTGTTTGAACTGAGTGAAAAATAGTGCTGAATTGAAATAAGCACTGACTATTGATAAGTGATATGATATCCACGGAGTTATCAGACAGGGATTTTAGGCGTTTTAGCGTATTGGTTTACGAAAAGAGCGGGATCAATCTACATGAAGGAAAAAAAGAGCTGGTCCAGGCACGCCTGGCCAAGCGGTTGCGAAAGGGGAATTTTAAGGATTTCAAAAATTACTATCGATTTGTGGCCGAAGACGAGAGTGGGAACGAACTGGTTCGGATGCTGGATGCCATCTCCACCAACCAGACTAGCTTTTTTCGGGAAAAAAAGCACTTTGATTTTCTAAAGGAGACAGTGTTTCCATCCTATGTTGTTGAAAAAAGAAACTCTCGCAAACTCCGATTCTGGAGTGCAGGATGTTCAAGTGGAGAGGAGCCCTATTCTCTGGCCATATGGTTATTGGAATATTTTAATGAAAACTTGCCTTTTGACGTGAAGATTCTGGCTACTGATATCTCCACAAAGGTTTTGGCGCTCGCTCAAAGAGGGGTGTATACTTCAAAAAGGCTTGCTAATATGCCGATACTTTTTCCCGGGAAATATTTTCAGCGGGGTTATGGCAGCCAGGATGGCCATGTCAGGGTAAAGCAGTCGTTAAGAGAACTGATTGAATTCAAACGATTTAATCTCATGGCCCCCTTTCCCTTCAAAGAGGTCTTCAATGTCATTTTTTGCCGAAACGTGATGATCTACTTTGATAAAAAAACCCAGCAGGCGCTGGTCGATAAATTCTATGAGTCTCTTTCACATGGTGGCTATCTGTTTGTAGGACACTCGGAAAGCCTAACGGGCATTCGTCGCAAGTTTGAATACGTAATGCCAAGTATATATCGCAAACTTAGTTGAAGTGGAGGCGATGATGAAAAGGGAAGAGATCAAAAGGGCGGTAAGGGAGGCTGTTCCCCGTGTGTTCGAGGAGATGTATTTTATGTTCACCGAGCCTATTGTAGAAGACGACCCAGCGTTTTTTTCTCCTGAATCGTGTTTCAAGGCCAGTATTGCGGTGAAGAATAGTTCGGAGTTCCTTGTGTTCTATGGTTCTGAAAAATTAGTAAAGAGTATGGCCACCAATCTCTTAGGCAAAGATAAACCGATTAAAGAGACTGATCTTGTCGATATATTTAAAGAGTCTGCCAACGTGATTGCCGGAAATGTTGTAACAAACTTATCCCTTGACGGCAGTGTCGGCCTGAATGTGCCGGTGGCGGAAAGGCTTGGAGATTGCTCAGAACTGCAGAGTGCGCAAGGCATTGTTTTCAACATTGACGATGCGTTTTTCAAGGTGTCTATTGTCACTTCAGAGAGTTGACGGAGGGAGTAATTAATATGGATGTAAAATTGATCAATCCTTTTATTGATGCGACGATGAATGTTCTTGAGACCATGGCTTCCATCAAGGTCCGGCCCGGGGAACCCTACCTGAAGAAAGACCGGGTGGCCAAGGGGGAGGTTTCAGGCGTGATTGGGCTTACTGGTGAAGTCAGTGGCACGCTATCCGTGAGTTTTAGCGAAACGAGCATCCTTTCGCTTGTCTCCAACATGTTCGGAGAGGAAATGAAGGAAATAGACGAGGAGATCAAGGATGCTGTTGGTGAGATTACCAATATCATCTCGGGGCATGCCAGGAAGAAGCTTGAAGAATCAGGCAGGTCACTGAAGGCGGCCATCCCCACGGTGATCACGGGAAAGAATCACACCATCACCCACATAACCCCTTACCCTGTCATGGCTGTCGAGTTTAGCACGGATAATGGAGGGTTTACGATTGAGGTTTGTTTTGAAGAGTGATGCATTCGTAATAAGTCGTTTTTTCTCAATGTCGTTCAAAAAAACTTTTTACGATTTTGTTAAAAGCAACAGGAATTAGAAAGGAGAGATGCATCATGGATCCTGGCATGAAGATATTAGTGGTAGATGATTTTTCCGCCATGCGGCGAATACTGAAAAAAGTTCTCGGTCAGATTGGATTTACGAATATCATAGAGGCCGACGATGGAACAACAGCCCTAGACGTTCTAAAGGACAACAAGGTTGACCTGATAGTATCTGATTGGACCATGCCCAAGATGAACGGCCTGGATTTATTGAAGACTGTGAGGAGCAATGAATCCACAAAAGATACGCCGTTTCTGATGGTCACAGCATCGTCTCAGAAAGATGACGTATTTGAGGCCATTCAAGCCGGTGTGAGCAACTACATCGTAAAGCCATTCACCGCTGATACGGTCAAAGAGAAACTGGCGCGAATTTTCAAGGAATAGCACGTTATACGGAATCAGATGCACAACCCCTTCTTGTTTTGTAGGGATTATCAGGTAAATGGTACAGCATCAGGATGCGGTTTCAGGTCTTCGTTACAAAGAGTCAAATCTTGCATAGTGCGGTAATGCGGCTTATCCGTAGCGAGCAGAGCTGCTTAATCGTGCCGTCTTAGACATCCGCTTGGTTTACGCCCTTTGTGTCAAATATTCCAACACAGCCACGATTTTGACTATAAGCACCCTCCTGTATTTATATGCCGGCATAAGCCCGGAAATGTCATCCTGTTGATATTATAGGATTTTCCCCTAAGCCACAGTACTATTATTTGGCATAAAGCTTGCTTAATTGAATATATGGGCAATTTGACTATATTTTTTGGGCATTCTGAGATTTTTGGCTAAAGTATTTGCCCAAAACGCCGATAATCAATATTGATGGCTTGGTAAAAAGTCAAAAAACCCCCTTTTTGTCATTCCGTCCCGGATCGGGGTCCGGGATGACGGCCAAGCCGGAATCCAGTAAATTCAATGGCTTCTGGATGCCGGATCAAGTCCGGCATGACGGTTTTAGGACTTTTTACGAGACCGTCAATATTGATCAATGATCAAGGTGACCCTATGGCAACACCAAAAAAAACATTGTCCGTTGCTCAGACCGCGGCCTTATGCGGTGTGGGCCGCAGCACAGTAGGTTATTGGATTCGCTCAAATAGGCTCAGGGCTGATCGGGCAGGAAGAAACTACTCTATCCCCCGTGAGGAGTTGCTGTTTTTTCTCAAATCAACAGGGCGGGGCATCCCGCATGGCCTTTCAGCAGGAGATTTTGTAGGCCCATATTTCAGGGCAGTTCAGAATTGCTGGCAATACTGTAAAGACAGTCCTCACGGGCTCAATTGCAAGGACTGTACAGTCTTTATGAACCAGTTAGAGGTCTGTTTTATTGCTAGGAATGCCGGCCCTTTGAATTGTCCACGCTCATGTCATGAATGCCGGTATTACATGGAAATCTATCTTCCTCGAATACAATTCGTTCATCAGATCGATCTCCCTGCAGCAATTTATAAAGGTTTCGAGGTTTGGGGTGGAAACAGGGCTTGGGCAGAGCTGTGCGCAGTTGAAGAAAAGGATTTGCCTGGAATAGGCATCGAGCACGTAGTGCATCCCGATTCAATTGAGAAGGTAATTTCTATCGTGAAACAAAGGGCTTTGGGAAACCCTTCAGTTCCCAGGACATACAGTATTTACCTAAAAGGTACGCAAAAACAAAAGGTTAAGGTACGTATTTCAAGTTATCCTTTAAACGAGCCCGCCGGATCCTTTCTCGTCTTGGCGGAACCCGATAAGGATTAGTCACAGGCTTTATGGTCCAGAAGGGAGGATGAATAATGGCGTTGATTCTAATCATAGACGATTCATCGTTTACGCGTAAGCGTTTAGCTAACATGATCAAAGCAGAAGGGTATGAGACGCTCGAGGCATCTGATGGGCGCCAGGGCCTGGAAATGACTGCTGCCCACTCGCCCGACTGTATTGTGATAGATCTCATTATGCCTGAGATGGACGGCCTGGAATTACTCGAGGTGCTAAATAACCAAGGCTCAAAGATTCCAAGGATCGTGGTCACGGCAGACATTCAGGAAACCGTGCGTAAGGAATGTTTGGAACGCGGCGCTCTTGCAGTCCTGAACAAGCCCCCAAAACAGGATGAACTGCAAAACACCCTTGCCAAAGCTCTCGGTTCATAGAGGAGGCATCGAATGAATTTGACACCCGAACAAGCTGATACTTTAGGAGAACTTATTAATATCGGTGTGGGGCGAGCTGCCGGAATGTTGAATGAGATGACAGAGGCATACGTTCGCCTTGAGGTTCCCCTCGTCCGAGCAGTCTCTGTTGTCGAGTTCAAGGAGGAAATGGAGAGCGAAGGTGTGGATCGGCTTGCCGCGGTGCAGCTAGGTTTTGACGGGCCATTTTTTGGAACCGCCGACCTTGTCTTTCCGCCTGAAAGCGCCACGAAGCTCGTGGCACTTCTCACAGGGGAGGAGCCCGGAACCCTCGAGTTCGAGTCTGTCAAGGCGGGAACACTTAACGAGCTCGGTAACATCGTGATAAACGGCGTGATGGGTTCGATGGGCAACCTGCTTGAACAGCAGATAGGCTATTCACTGCCCAGATATATGGAGGATACCATCGATCACGTATTGACATTTGCCGGGGCCGACACCGCCAGACCAATCTTGTTGGCAAGCACACGTTTCACGATTGAACAATTCAAAATCCAAGGGGAGGTCATACTGCTTTTCGATATGGGTTCGTTCGACTCATTGATCGCAGCCATAGACTCCATCAATGCCGGAGTTTAAAGGACAATGGCAACCGAGACTAAAATAGTTGAGGAAAAATTTGGCGTTTTCGACTACGTGCCTGTGGGAGCATGCATTCTCCGGAAAGATTTTGTCGTTCTTTTTTGGAACAACTGTTTGGAAGGCTGGACGGGAATCTCCAGGGACAAAATCCTTGGCACGAATATTGTGGACCATTTCCCTAACTTGAACGCATCCAAATATACACGCCGCTTTCAGGCTATATTTGAAGGTGGTCCACCTACGATCTTTTCCTCCCAGCTTCACAAGTATGTCATTCCCTCACGCCTGACTGACGGACAGTTCCGCATCCAGCATACAACGGTGACTCCTGTGCGTGTATCGGACAAGACGGAAATCTATGCGCTCGTTATAATCCAGGATGTTACGGATCTGACGCATCACATGCAAGGGTACAGAGCCGCGCGCGATCAGGCCATGGAAGAGATCAAAGAACGCAAGCGCGTTGAGGAGGAACTCTTCAAAGCGAAGGAACAAGCAGAAGCAGCCAATTGTACCAAAGGCGAGTTTCTGGCCAACATGTCCCATGAGATCCGCACACCGATGATCGGCATCATGGGCTTTACCGACCTGGTTCTTGATACTGAACTGTCGGGGGAGCAGCGCAGTTACCTGGAAATAGTGAAAACGTCGGCTGAGTCGTTGTTGGACCTCCTTGAAGACATCCTCGATTTTTCCAAGATGGAAGCCAAGCGTCTCGATTTGGAAAAGATCGAATTCGATTTGCGGACTACCATGGAGGCCGCCGCTGATACGCTG
>JAIWEZ010000107.1:0-7713 GCA_048631945.1 Gammaproteobacteria bacterium
TCGAATGTCATCTCCTTGGGTGAAGCAGTTACCGCACAAACTACCTAGTTTCCATCCATAAATGGCCCTTTTCCGCAATCTCGGCGTCAAACTGCGGGGTTACTTGTGCGACGTACCTCGGTACGCCTCCGCGCAACCCCTTGTTTTCCTTGACCTTGCAGAAAATTGCTCATTTCTGAATTGGAAACTTACGCTTGTGCCCATTGAGTTTTTACGATTCGTGGATGGGCAATAGATAGAACCTTCAAAAATGGCTATACAGACCAAGGAACAGGGTTTTGAAACAGCTTCTAGAACTTGTTCAGGGGGCGTTGGACAAAAGGATACGTCATGAAGTTATTTGAGGGAATAGACTTCCTCCTCTATATCCTCGGGATCGGATGCGTTGTACATAATAATATTTTTTAGGTGAAAGTGACTGTCAATATCCATGGAGTCAAACGAAATACCCAACCCGGTTGCATCCTGACGTGTGACTATGCCCTTTATGCTCAGGGCAAGCCTCGTTGATGTGCCCGTGAGCAGAATCTCTATGTCACACGGTGTTCCTACCGGCATCTTTTTTTCAGTGTTAACAAACATCCCCTTGATACTGATGTCTTTTGAATTAGCCTCTGATACGATTTTTGACTCATCTGCCTTTAAAGTCACTTGCGTCTTAAAATGAACCCTTGTCTTTCCTCTTCTTTCCTCATTCATCTTCTTTAATCCTCCTCTCACAGAGTCCACCTATCAACTCGAACATGTTGCATCCTTCCTGCCGCACAGGGGCATATATGGACAATACCGGCATGCCACATCTTGTCCGACACCATTTGAGACGGGATATGGCTCTGCCCTGAATTGACCGGAAGATAGCATCTTGCCCAAACGTGCCACCGCTTCCTGCCACCGCTTCAGAACCTGGTCCCAGCTTTCTCCTCTTGGAGCAAGCTCCTTATGGGTAACTGCAGATGGTGTTTTCAGGGTTATAAATCCGCCTGACATGTGTATGTTTGGTCTGAGCTCTTTTTCAACTTCGGCAATCCGGTGCTCTTTGGCGGCTTGTACGTAGGCCGGGATCTGGGGATCGATAAGATATTCAATCACAGCATGCCTGCTGGGATGTTCCCCGCTCTTGTAGTCCCACAACATGATGCCCTTGTCTTTGTGATGGTCGATTCGATCGATGCGGCCTTTAATAGAAAAGGGCCAGCCAGGAAATGTGAGGCCGTCAAAAGAAGACTCTTCACATAACCAGCGCCAACCTTCATCAAGGCGCTCTAGTTCAAGATCTAACCAGTGCGTGAGTAAGCCCGGCACTTCACTCTTGTCACCCATCCATCTGCGGCGTTCCATTATCCAGCCGTGCCGGCCAAAAGCATCTCTGCCCGCATAGACAGCCTCGTCCGAGCAGGCCATGAGGAGTGTCTCCATGGCTGCCCTGTCCGTTGTTCCAGTCAGACCTTCATCACGACACCTGCTGGTAAAACGGGCCAAGACCTTGTGGAGACGGTTTCCTCGATCAAGGGGTGAGATTCCAATGATCAATTCATCGAGCGGGAAGACCTTTAAGATATTTTCCGCATAGAATCGGAACGGACAGACAAAGGCAGTAGAAAGTTGGGAAACGGACAGAGCCTTGGGAAGCAAATGGCCTTCAAGGTCAGGATCAGGGGGCGGAAACTTTGAGGGACGCTCCAGACCTTTCTTGGCCTGTTGAAGCCAGGCCGCCCGTCCCCAGACTGCGTCCGGTGCGTTCCAGAAATCGATTACGTGGTGTGTCTCTTCAGCGACTGCCTGGGCCCAGAAGGCAGATGGAGCCAGGGGTTCGGCCGACTCTTCCTCGGGCCGAATCAGTGTGACATCAGGTGCGCATGCAAGAAGGTGGCGAAAGGCTTCTTGGGCGAACCTGAACTGACTTTCAGTTGTTGCCCCCCGGACCCGATGGCGCTCCCACACATCAAGGAAAGGCAGGGGACGAACAGACCTTGGAAGACTGCCGGCTGAAAGGCCAAGCACATAAAGCTTTTCAAAGGTAAGCCCTCTGGACTCTATGATCCCCAGGACTTGAATACCTGCCTCCTCACTCCCACTTATATGCACCAGCTCCTCGGAGAGGAGGTGGCGCAAAACGCCGATAAAGTCCATAAGACTCATTTGCGTTCTTTTCAGGTCCTCTCGTATGCAATGCAATATAGTCCTCAAGTGTCTCCAGGCACCTGCGTCGGCCTCATCAAAAGTCACGGGAAAGCCGGCTACACTCCAAAACGTCTCTAGGGTACGCACCCACTCGGAACCAGTGCGGGCCGACACTTGCACAAAAGCGCACAAGGCTTCTTCAAGCTTTGGCTCACCTCCATTCAGACGCATGAACAGCTCAGGGGATTGATCTGAAAGTGCCTGCATGAGGCAGCGGAGGCCGGCGTCCTGGCCTTGTGTGCGCCAAACACGGTCTGCCCGGGCTATGCGATCCCTGCCTGCTGTTGCCCACCGGCCATAATAAGGTGAAAGGACCATGGAAAGCAGTAGTGTTCGAGGCTCCCCTTGTACCCAGAAGCTCAGGGGAAGAAGTCCAGCTTTAACCAGCGATCTTTCCAGCAGGCTGGTTCCAATGGAAATGTTATATGCGGATACGGCTTGACCAAATGCCTCCCCCATAATTTCCCGAAAAGCCTGGCTTATGTAAGGCAAGTAGATTTCAGTATCCGGCACCACAACTCCGATGCGGTTCAGAGGAATGGCCTGGGCATCCATCACCAATTGTCGAGCCAACCATGCCACCTCCTGTGCTCTGCTTGGCATTACCGCGCCCTCTATCTTTTCAGGGTCGCCCGCGGGCAGGTCGATACGTCTCACCGTACAAACGCTTGCCAGGCATTCAAAGAGTGCTTCTTCAATAGGTGCAGGAGCTTCAAAGGCAGCCAGAACAACAGCCCCCGGCGGCGGCACGACGCCTTCTCGGATGGCCTGGGCAAGGTGTACCGGCAAATAGGCAGGGTGAAAGCTTTTGAGGTTCCCGACCAGTAATTCGAAAGTCTGCATAATCTCCCTGCGCCATTCAAGCAGAGGCGTGGCAGATGCTGGCGGGCCTTCCGTGGGAAGACCATGACGGACCAGAACTTTATATGTTTCATCCAGGGCCTGAAATAGTTTTAGATCGGGCAAAAATGGCTCCGGCGGCGGCACGCGGCTTGATGCCTCCTTCCACAACGCGAGACGGCTCAGGTAGGATAGCGGACGTGTTGAAGGCCAGGTCATGTTCCAGGCTTTCCGGATCCACGAATTCAGGGTCAAGATTTCCGGCGAAGCCCAACCCCTCTTGCCGGCGGCTGTCTGTGATTCCCTGTACCGGTATTTGAGGTGGCGAGCAAGGCGACCTCCTGAGGTAAGGATCAGTGTGCCGGGCTGGCATGCAGATAGAACTGCTGACTGAAAATCTTCATTATTGTGGCAGACCATAAGGAATTATGCCGAAATTATTGAAAATAAGTTTGAGATGCCTTGACAAATCAAGTTTTTTTGCATTACAGTCCCACGAACTTTAAGAACCCTGACCCCTGTCGCCTCTTTAAAGGATAAGAATTTCACGATCAATAAGCTACTGAAAAAAGATAGAGAAATCACAAAAAAGGACAAAAGACAAAAATGGCGAATTTCTTGATAACCGGCGGTGCCGGCTTCATTGGTTCAAACCTTGTGCAGGCGCTTCTTAACAGAGGAGATAATGTGCGCGTCTTGGACAATTTCTCCACCGGGAAACGCGAAAATCTTGACTTCCCCGGCCTACCTCGTAATCTCGTAGCCAACCTGGAAGTCATGGAGGGAGACATTGCAGACCTTTCCACTTGTCACAAGGCCACCGACGGCACTGACTATGTATTGCACCAGGCGGCTATACCTTCTGTCCCGAGGTCTATAGCGCTTCCCCTGGAGTCAAATCGTGCCAATATTGATGGAACCCTTAACCTTTTGGTGGCAGCACGAGACGCAGGTGCAAAGCGGCTGGTCTTTGCGTCTTCATCTGCCGTGTATGGAAACTCCCCGGGGTTTCCAAGGGAAGAAACGATACGCCCCGCCCCCCTTTCACCGTATGCGGTCCAAAAGCTCACTGATGAACACTACCTGCGCGTTTTCTACGAGCTTTACGGTCTTGAGACCGTATCGCTTCGATATTTCAATGTGTTCGGCCCTCATCAGGACCCTAATTCAGAATATGCAGCAGTTATTCCTCGGTTCATAAAGGCATTTCTTACAGACACTCAGCCAACCGTATACGGAGATGGTGAACAATCCCGCGATTTCACCTATGTGGATAATATCGTTCATGGGAACCTGCTTGCAGTTGAGGCCCAGGATGCCCCGGGCAAGGTCATGAACCTTGCCTGTGGCGGCCAGCTCACCTTAAACCAGCTCTTAGCCCTCTTGAGACAGGTTACAGGCTCGGATGTTGAGGCCGTCCATACCGATCCCAGGCCTGGCGACGTGCGCCATTCCTGGGCTGATATCACCCTGTCGGAGCAAGTCCTAAATTACAAAACTCAAGTTCCCCTCGAGGAAGGCCTCCGCAAGGCCGTGGATTACTTTAGTGCTGTGTTTAAACCTTGACGGCTTCGTAAAAAGTCCAACTTCTGTGTTGCGCTGCATCCTTCGTCACTGCGGCGTACCATAAGTACGCCTCATTCCTCAGAATTTGCGTGCCTTGAATTTGGAGCTTTTTACTTTGCCGTCTAATTAGGACTTTTTACGAGACCATCAAACCTTGATGCATTCGTACAAGTCAATTTTGCTCACTCCGTGAGCATTTTTCCCAAAATCCTCAATATCGTTCACAAAACTTTTTTGACGAATTTGTCAAACCTTAGATCATAAAAGTAGCAAACGGTTCATTGGCTGTCAAAATGAAAATATTGAAATACCCTTCGGCGGCTGCCGACAAGAGGCTGGATGCAATCGTAAAGCGGGACCTTGCCTTCAAGGCCAGTGATCTTCAGATTGTTAAGAAGATCCTATCAGATGTTAAAAAAAACAAAGACAAGGCCCTGATCAGCTATATTAACCGCTTCGATGCTCCAAGGCTCGCCGCCGGATCACTGAAAGTCACAAAGACAGAGTTTAACGAGGCCCGTAGTCGTGTGGATAAGGGGTTTCTCAGAAGCCTAAACAAGGCCGCAAAACAAATCGAGGCCTTTCACAGACATCAGGTTAAACAATCCTGGTTTACGACCAATATCGACGGTACGATGCTCGGACACCTTTTTCGGCCGGTAAATGCTGCTGGTGTGTATGTCCCGGGCGGGCGAGGCGGAGACACACCTCTAGTTTCATCGGTTCTCATGGGATGCATTCCTGCAAAAATCGCAGGTGTGAAAAATATTTGTATCACGACACCCCCGACCAGGAACGGCTCGGTAAACCCTCACTTACTCGTTGCCGCCAACAGGGTCGGCGTTGACACCATTTACAAGGCCGGGAGTGCTTGGGGAATCGCGGCCCTTGCCTATGGCACCGAGACTGTTCCGAGAGTTGACGTCATTGTGGGACCCGGCAACATTTATGTGACCCTTGCCAAGAAGATGGTAGCCGGCACGGTGGGGATTGATATGATTGCAGGGCCTAGTGAGATTCTGATTATTGCCGATCAAATGGCAAACCCGGACTATATCGCGGCAGATCTTCTATCTCAGGCCGAGCATGACCCGCTTGCGTCCGCGATCTTGCTGACGACTTCTGCGCAGTTGGCCAAGGACGTAGTTATCGCTATCAGGAGCCAACTGGAGGATCTTCCCCGGAGGGCGACTGCCGAGGCCTCGCTTAAGGCATACGGCGCTGTGATTGTGGTCTCAGATGTTGCCACTGCCTTTGATCTGGCCAATCAAATAGCCCCTGAGCACCTGGAGCTTCATGTTAAAGAACCCTTCCAGCACCTTGCTTCTGTCCAAAATGCAGGGGCGGTCTTTCTCGGACCATTTACGCCTGAGTCTGTTGGGGACTACATAGCAGGACCAAACCATGTGCTTCCCACAGCAGGAACCGCCCGGTTTGCCTCAGGCCTTTCCGTGGATCACTTTGTGAAAAAAACCAGTCTTGTTTACTATTCTGAAAATGCTCTAAAAAAAGATGCTTCTGACATTATCCGACTGGCAGAAATTGAGGGTCTGTCAGCCCACGCAAAGGCTGTGAGGATTAGAACGAAGAAAGGGTGATTCTTTACGCAAAAGCGAGGTAATTAGTATTGGCCTCGAGGCCGGGGCTTTGCTTTACAAAAAATCTTGAACTGTTAGTATTGAGTGGAGAGTTATTCCTTCCGCCTCCACGTTCTCTTTTCCGTTTTCTTCACATCGGTCAAGCAAGACTATTGCTCCTAAGATATCCAATCCGTATTCTCTTGAAATCTTCATAGCTTTAATAATTGATGCGCCGGTAGTTATTACATCATCAACAATTATCACTTTGTCATTTTTTTCTACATTCCCTTCTATTTGAAGTTTCAACCCGTGTTCCTTAGGCTCTTTTCTTATTATAAAGGCTTCTATCGGGTTTCCTCTAAGAAAGGATGTATACGCCGTGGCGATAGCAATGGGATCGGCACCCATTGTAAGGCCGCCAACACCTTTGGGTTTCAAGTTTAACTCTTGAATTTTGTTGTATACAAGTGTCCCGATTAATACCTGTCCCTCGGGGGCCATAGTTATATTTCTCAGATTAAAATAATAGCGACTCCTTATTCCAGAAGATAAGAGAAACGATGGGGTGTCGCTTTTTTCAAACGACCTGTGCATTATCAGTTTAATTATCTTGTCCTTTTCCTTATTGTCCATTTCGGCCCTTCTTTCTGAGCGAGATATTGCCCTTACGGCAATATCTCGCTCTCCATTTTGTGTGACCTTGGTGCCTATATCCCGCTTCTGAAAAATAGTCAAAAGAAATGTAACACTTTACGTATCTGAAAAAGGCCTGTTTTGCGAACGACATTGAGCGATTTTGGAAAAAGATTCATGAAGAGCAGAACGTCAAAATCGCAAACTGTTTGAGGGCGTTAGCCCGAGTTTTTGCGATTTAGTGAAGCGATTCATGAATCCCAAAATGGCTCACAGGAGTGAGTAAAATCTGACCTTTTTCAAAAAGCTAAACTCTTACAAAAAAATAAATAGCAAGGTTTGCACTCTTTATCAAGAACCTTGCTGCTGTTCAAAAAGAGCGCATTTCACCATTTGTACGATGCGTAGGCTCTACGAGCCGTAAGCCGTCAATGGGGAAAAATCCTAGAGTATTTCCGGATGGGCACTATCTCGAGCTAAGACAAACTGCCCGATGACGCATGCACATGGCGTGGTTCTTCGTTTTCTTGTCTTTGTGAGAGCTTCTCTGAGTCTTCCAGCTCATATGGGTCTATTAAGCCCTTCAATAAGCAATTCTTTGAGATTTCAGAGAGTTTCAGCTCGTTTGGTAGAGAAAGGGTCATGCCGTTTTTCAAAAGTAGACGAATCATGTGCTTCTTCTCCCAAGGTTAGTAACCCTACAACGACACTTACCGTTGACACCAAATTCTGGATTCTGTCATGCCGGACTTGATCCGGCATCCAGAAGTCGAGCTATGACCATGAACTAAAATAGCCATATTCCAGATCGTTCTGACTGGATAGCGCTAACGCTTCACTACGTGCCCGGTTGGAGTTTATCCCGCACTTGATGTGGGGCCGGAATGACGGAGTGGTAAACGTCGTTGTAGTA
>JAIWEZ010000108.1:0-7620 GCA_048631945.1 Gammaproteobacteria bacterium
TATGGGAAATGCGAGGTCCTTCTTTGCGGTTTGCAGGAGTATGTGCAAGGTCAGATATTGGACCCGTGGGGTCTATTGAACAGAGACCATTTGGCTTCACTTCGGTATGACATGGGTTTTGACAATACTGAGGACTCAGCCACGATAAGCGACCAATGGATACGCAGTGTTCGGGAAAGGGCTGATAACTTCATAAAAAAATTGAAACAAATGATTGCGGAGACGGGTCATGTCCCGGATCTTGCGGGCGCAGGGAACCTTATCCTGACACGGTCCGGGAATATCAAGCTTGTGGATATCAACAATGTTTCCATGGTCTCGTTAGATTCGGTTATTAATCTTGATGACAGAGGATACCCCGTCTGTGATAAATCGATTGAAGCACTATCCCTCATTGAGCAGAAATTGCTCGGCCGACCTTCACTCAAAACTGATCCAATTTATGACACGTTCCTTGATCCTGAAAGAATGAAAGAAGCCAGGGCATTAGATGAGGAGTTTCAGCTCTCCATAGCAGCTCCCATATCCTGGCCCGGATCGTCCTGATTATGACCGTGTGGCTTTCTATAGAAGCTCGTGGAGCTTTTGCAGCATTCCGGCGTATTCATCGCCACGGAAGCAGAACTGCAGCTCACGGAATTGTTCCCGGAGCGCCTTGACTTGATCAGTAACAACGGAATCCTTTATCACCACATCACGCATCAGCTCGGCCAGTGTGCGGAAGTCGTCTTCTTCCATGCCGAATCGTGTCATCTCAGACACTCCCATACGCAGAGCCCCGGACGCAGTGAATCCCTCTTCGTCTGTGTTGGCCTGATAGTTACATATGATGTTGTTGGCTTCGAGCCGGCTCGCGATTTCCGACCCGTGGCTGTAACCTACGTCCACGACCACCTGGTGGGTTTCAGTAAAGTTAATGGCAGGGTCTCCGGCCACATTCAGCCCGCACTCCTTCAGGGCCCGGGCAAATGCCTTGGCATTAGCGATGACCCTGGGCTGGTATTTGTCCTTGAAGTGATTCATTTCGTAAGTAGCCATGAGCAGCCCGAGTAGAGTGCCAAGGTGGTGATTTGAGACCGATCCGGGGAAAGCACGCCGAAGCAAGGCTTCCCAAAGTTCGTATCTCTCTTCGTTTTTCTGAAAACGGCTGCCCACTACGCCACGCTGCGTGCCGAAAAAGGTCTTGTGCGTTGATCCGGTTACAAGATCAGCCCCCTCGGCAAAGGGCATCTGGAAGTGCGTGCCGATGAGCCCAAGCACATGGGCCATGTCGTACATCAAAACAGAATCGATATTCTGAGTGTCGAGGAATTGGCGGATCTCTGTGACAGGCTCTTTGTGCAGGACCATACTCTTTCCGAACAGGATCAGCTCCGGCCGGTATTGATCGATCAATTCCAGCGTGGCCGGTACGTCCATCTTGTGACGGTTTTCAGCCAGAACGGGAAAATTTACCACGGCAGGGCGTTCAGTGCGCGGGTCCCGGGCCACAAAATCATGCAGCGCACCCATTGGCTGGGCGCTGAGGTGGCCGCCTTTGCCGATATGGTTGTTCATCACCTGGCGAATCCGGCGGGGTTCAGACTTGCGGTCAGCGCGATTAAGGTAGCTTACCATAGCGCTGAAAACAGCAGTGTTGGCCATCTGCCCGCTGATAAGGCGCGTCTCCACATTCTCGCAGCCAAGGAATTCCTGCATTTCCTCTTCCAGCATCCTCTCGACCTCACCGATGAACTCAGTACCCTGGTAATAGAAGATCTCTGCATCGTAGAATGCTGTTGCCTTCTTGTGCTCGGCGTAGCGGAAGGCCGGGTCCATCACGGAGAGCAGCCTGGTCATTGGAGAGATGGTCATCTCTGACGGAATAAGGTTAATGCACTCCTGCTGTCGCCAGCACGTGTTCTCCACGGCCTTTTCCAGCAGCCTTAGGGCCTTGGCCGGCCTATCGCCTTTTGGGAGTTCCTTATCCGGGATTTCATGATCATAGATGATCGGACGCACGTATGGCGGGGCATCGGAGCGCATGTGGAAAGGCACCACAACGGCATCGACTCTTTTGCCGCGGATATCGATTGAGACTTTATCATCCTCGATGATGTCGCTGTCGATATAGGCAAGGCAGATGGAGCGCAACTTCCGTTGGTCGGTCTGGGCCGATTCCAGCCCTTTGCCCTCGACAGACCACATGGGGACCATGGTGCCGCTGGTCACGTAACCGACATGCTTGTCACCCTTGAACACCTTTGAACCTTCACGGGCAATGCCTCGTCCCGCCACGGCAATGGGCCTGGTTATGCGGGGCAGGTCCTGGATGAGCGAATAATCGCGGAAGATTATTTTCTTCAACGCCTCATTCTGCCTGGCAAGCTCCGCACGGCCCATAAAGTCTCCCTTAAGGGGCGAGAAGCTCACGGCGAACTTAGCCAAAGGACACGACATTATGGGAATTTCTTTGCCTTCAGGGTCTTCTCCAAACTCATGGCCATAGAGCGGCAGGGCGGCTTCCAGGCGGAGTGTGTCCCGCGCGCCAAGTCCGATTGGCGTTGCTCCCTTACTCACGATCCGGTCCCACAGCACCGGGCCGTCGTCCCGGTCGGCAAAGAGCTCAAAACACAACGGCTCGCCGGTGTAACCGGTGCGGGCCACCTTCACCTTGACACCGGAAATCGTCACCATGCTTACGGAGTTTCGCGCCGGCTCCGGGAGCAAACCGGATTCGGTGATCTGCTCCAGAATCGAACGTGACTTAGGCCCCTGGAGTGAAAGCATGACGATCTCTTCTGTCCGGTCGATCAGCTCAACGTCGTTAAAATCTTTTATCAAGGACTGAAAGTGATTCCAGTCCTTCTCACAGTTGACCGCGTTGACAACCAACAGATATTCCTCCTCGACAAAACGATAGAGATAGGCGTCGTCAACAGCCCCGCCTGTTTCAGTCGGTATGATCGTGTATTGGGCACCTGTCGCAATGATGTCAAGGGCTTCAGCATTGTTGCTCAAGACGTGCTGAAGAAACTTCAGTGCCCCGTCGCCCCGGACGATGAATCGCCCCATATGGGAGACGTCAAAAAGCCCTGCTCCCTTGCGGGTGGCCAGATGCTCTTCCACAATACCAGTGGGATAAAAAATGGGCATGTCCCAACCGCAGAATTCCACTATCTTGGCGCCTAAGGCCACGTGCCGGTCATATATAACGGTCCGTTGTGTTTTGCTCATGAATAATCTCCTATCTATTATAAAAGCATGGAAAGTTATCAGGCTTCAGGGATTTCGTCAAATTCTCCGCGGACAATATTGAGCATCGAACAAATTGCAATGCAAAGGGCCGTTTGCATTCACAGGTAGTATATGATAATCGTTTAGGGGTTCAGAGGTTCATGGGTTCAGAGGTTCAAAGGTTCAGAACCGTTGATTCGTGGGTTCTGAATGGAGAAGGCATGAGAATAAAACGATTTGAGGATATTGATGTATGGCAGTTGGTCCGAGAGGTAGCTCACAAGAGCAATCAACAATCAACAATCATAAATCCAATAAGGTAACCCTGAACGGTGAACCCTGAACCTCTGAACCATTACTTTAATAAAAAATATGGAAAGGAAGAAATGCTCATGAAGGAAATCAATGAATTAAACTTGCCCGATGACGTTCGGTACACAGACGATCATGAATGGGCCAGGCTTGAAGGCGACAAGGTCTGTATCGGGCTTGACGACTATGCCCAGGACCAACTCGGAGACATTGTCTTCGTGGAACTGCCGCAGACAGGTGATACCTTTAAGAAGGGTGAAGAGTTCGCAACCGTGGAATCAGTCAAGGCTGTTTGCGAATGTTACCTGCCGGTAAGCGGAGAAATTGTTGCTGTTAACACAACACTTGAAGAGTCGCCTGAGCTCGTGAATAAAAGCCCGTACGGTGATGGATGGTTTGTCGAAGTAAGCCCCAGTGACCCATCTGAAATGGACAGGCTCATGACCAATGTCGCTTGCCTGGAAAAGCTGAAAGGAGCAGTGTAAATGCTTTATCTGCCTCACACAAGCGATGAGATATCTTCAATGCTTCAGGTTGTGGGGGTTGATGACCTTGACGATCTTTTTTCGACCGTCCCTGATGATTGCCGATTAAAGGGCGATCTTAATCTGCCAAAGGCATTGACCGAGTGGGAACTGAACGGCCACATGGAGGCCCTTTCCAAGAGCATGGCAGTCTCCCCTGAGTACAAAGTATTCCTGGGAGCTGGGAGTTATGAGCATTATATTCCCGCGTCAGTATCTTATCTATTAAGTCGCTCCGAGTTTGTAACGTCTTACACCCCTTACCAGCCGGAAATGAGCCAAGGAACCCTGCAGGCGATCTATGAGTATCAGACCCTTGCTGCGCAGCTTCTGGGCATGGAAATAGCCACTGCATCACATTATGATGGTGCCACGGCCCTGGCTGAATCACTCCTCATGGCCATCCGTATTACCAAACGAAAAAAAGTCGCTATTTCAAGCCTGATTCATCCCCTTTATCGTCAGGTAGTTAGAACCTATTTTGAACCAACCGGCTTTGAGATTGTGGAACTCGGCTATCTGGAAAATGGTATGACCGATATTGCCGGGCTTGATGACATGGACGATCTTGCAGCCGTTGCGATTCAGTCACCTAATTTTTTCGGATGTATTGAGAACCTGCGGGCCGCCGGGGAAAAGGCCCATGATAAAAAAGCGCTCTTTATTGCTTCCTTTACGGAGGCCCTTGCTTACGGCCTCTTGAAAAGCCCCGGGGCGCAAGGCGCCGATATTGTATGCGGAGAAGGTCAGAGTCTGGGGATACCCCGTTCCTTTGGCGGACCGGCCCTTGGGATGCTTGCAAGCAGAAAGAAATACATGCGCAGCCTGCCTGGTCGCCTGGTGGGCAAAACCAAAGACCTGGACGGAAAGAGAGGCTTTGTTCTGACCCTTGCCACCAGGGAGCAGCATATTCGCCGGGAAAAGGCAACCTCCAACATCTGCACCAACAACAGCCTCTGTGCTTTGGCGGCCGTCATGTATATGGCCTCTCTCGGTGGTACGGGGATCAGGGAGCTTGCCGGTCTCAACCGTGACAAGGCCGAGTATCTTAAAAAGGGATTGAAAAAGGCTGGATGCAAAATCGCTTTTGAGACCCCTACATTCAATGAGTTTGTTGTTGAGTTCCCGAATGGCTTTGAGCCCACCTACGAGCGACTAATGGAAAAAAATATAGTACCCGGCCTTTCTCTGGCTCCCTACTATCCTGAACTTGCCAACCACTATCTTTTGTGTGTCACGGAAACCAAGTCCAGGGACGACATGGATGCCCTGGTGATGGAGGTTCAGTCATGAAAGAATCTGTAGGAACTACAGGACTGATACTGAATGAACCGTTCCTTTGGGACAAGGGGAGAGAGGGAAGAAGCGGATTTTCCCTTCCCCGGCGTGATGTTGAATCTGCCCCTCTGGACCAGGAATTAAGAGGCCAAGGACCGGAATTTCCGGATTTGAGTGAGGTTGACGTGGTACGCCATTACACCAGGCTGTCCCAGTGGAATTTCGGTGTAGATACCGGCATGTACCCCTTAGGTTCATGTACCATGAAATACAGTCCCAAGACCAATGAAAGACAGGCAAACCTTCCGGGATTTGCCGAAGCCCACCCCATGCTTCCGCCCAGCCTGTCCCAGGGCGTGCTCAGGATGATGTTTGAACTTGAGCAATACCTCACGGAAATCACCGGCATGGACGCGACCACCCTTCAGCCTGCGGCAGGGGCCCATGGAGAACTCACCGGCATGCTTCTGATTCATGCCTTTCACAAAAGCAAGGGATCGCAGCGCTCAAAGATCATTGTCCCTGATACTGCTCACGGCACAAACCCTGCCTCTGTATCTCTGTGCGGTTACTGTTCCGTGCCGGTAAAATCAAATGAACAGGGGATCCTTTCAGTAGAGGCCATTGCAGAGGTCATGGACGAAGACACGGCCGGTATCATGATCACCAACCCGAACACGCTGGGCCTTTTTGAAGAAAACAGCCGGAAAATCGCAGGGATCGTCCACGCTAAAGGCGGGTTGGTCTATTGTGACGGTGCAAACATGAATGCCGTCATGGGTATAGTGCAAATGGGCAAGATCGGGGTTGACGTAATGCACCTGAACCTCCACAAGACCTTCTCCACGCCTCACGGGGGAGGCGGGCCGGGCTCAGGTCCTGTGTGTGTCAAAAGAGAACTTGAGCCATTTCTCCCTGTTCCCCGCGTAGTCAAGGAAAAGGAGAGATATGTCCTTTCCGGAGATTATCCTGAATCTATCGGCAAGGTACAGGCCTTTCACGGAAATGTAGGTGTTATGATAAAGGCCTATAGCTATATTCGCAGCATGGGGCCGAAAAATCTGAAAAAAGCCAGCCAGCTTGCCGTATTAAATGCGAATTATATCAAGGAAAGTCTAAAAGGGACGTTGCATCTTCCCTATGACAGACCGTGCATGCATGAATGTGTTTTCTCGGATGAACATCAAAAGGACGACAAAGTGACGACCCTGGATATGGCCAAGCGACTTATGGAGTATGGGTTTCATCCGCCTACAGTCTATTTCCCGCTGGTTGTGCACGGTGCCATCATGATAGAGCCGACTGAGACAGAGTCCAAAGAGGATATCGATCAGTTTATTGAAGCATTCAAAGCAATCGTGAGTGAGGCGAGGCAAAATCCGGACCTGCTCCATGACGCTCCAAGAAGGTGCAAGGTAAGGAGGCTGGATGAGGTAACCGCGGCGCGCAAACCGTGTCTTGCTGGATAAGGAGTGAGGAGCGAGAGCGACGAAGCAATCTCATTGGAATTTCAAGGTGTTAGAGATTGCTTCGCTTCGCTCGCAATGACTTTGTTTCAGCCTTTTATTTGTCTATATTTTAATAAAATACTATAAAAGCCATTCTGCCCAAACCGCATAAATCCGCATCCGATGGCTCATCATCTCCACTCCCGCGCCTACCTCCATTGACAGTCCAAGCCCCCATGAGATGGTTTTATATTCACCTATATCAATAATAAAAAAGTTTGGTCCACCGGTCAGATTCACCGAGGTGTTCTGATAGATTTTTGTCGGTCCATCATAGACATGGAATTGTGTTATGATCGAATCGGCAGTTTCGCCTGGTATGCCGGTCTCATAATAAACCAGAAGATATCGGGTTTTGGTAAATGGAATTGTAGGAATCGAATAATGTATCCAGTTGACACCACCAGGATTTTGAATGAAATCCAGGCCCCATCCCAATTTTTGCCGGTCAGTGCTGCCCACCCGATCCATAAATTCAATATCACCGGAATGTCCGTGTACGGCTGTAATGCTGCCAGCCAGACACGCACCCGCCATAACCAACGAAATAAACAGCATGACACAACAGCAACAACAAGAGATGATCACCAAAGAACAGATAACAGAAAAACCAAAAAAAGAGAAACGGACAGGTCTTCCTGAACTGAAGAATGCAGTCAGAGGAAAAGTGGTCATGCGCATTGAACCCTCACCGTCCGGACCATTGCATATTGGTCACGCATTCCCGCTGATCCTGAATTCCGAATACTGCCGAATGTACGACGGAAAGATGATACTGCGGA
>JAIWEZ010000109.1:0-7613 GCA_048631945.1 Gammaproteobacteria bacterium
AGCGTAAGTTTCCAATTCAGAAATGAGCAATTTTCCGCAAGGTCAAGGAAAACGAGGAGTTGCGCGGAGGCGTACCGAGGTACGTCGCACAAGCAACCCCGCAGTTTGACGCCGAGATTGCGGAAAAGGGCCATTTATGGATGGAAACCAGCTAACGGCCAGATAGTAATAGCGGCGCCTAAGGGCTCGCGCAAGAATAACTTGCGCAAGCCCTTAGGCCGCGAGGAAATCTTTGACCACGAGTTGAATGTTTTTTCGATCTCGCCAACGATTCCAGCGAATATGGCAGGCAATGCGCTTGAACCGTTTTGGGGTTGGCTTATCGGCACCTAAGTTGAATAAGATCGAATCAAGCGGTCTCGCTTGGGTGTTTTTCGAGGGGCGCAGGCGCATCTGCAAATGATGGGTTCCAACCATGCGGGCCGAAAGGACATCCATATCTGTAAGCATAAAAATTGGTTCTGGATTGCCTTTTCCGAAAGGAGCAAGCGCTTCTAAATCATCTGCCAGTTCTACAGAGACATCGGATGCACATATTTCGCAGTCGATGACCAGTTCGGGCATGAAATCTTCAGGCGTTGTTTTGTGGGAGACAATTTTTTCAAAATTTTGACGGAAAGCCGGGATGTTTTCAGCCTTTAAAGTAACCCCTGCTGCTGCCTTATGGCCCCCGAACTTTTCCAAGTACTTAGCACAACCCTTCAGGCCTTCATACAAATCAAATCCATCTGGAGTTCGGGCTGAGCCCCTGCCGATGCCGTCAGTAACCGTAATAACAACAACGGGACGATAAAATCGGCGAACCAGCCTGGATGCGACGATTCCGATCACGCCCTGATGCCATCCCTCCTGGTCTATGACCAGCGCTTTTTGTTCCAATAACTTGGGATTGTTTTCAATGTGCCGTACAATTTCTGACAGTATGTGATTTTCAATCTTCTGCCTTCTCGTGTTTTCCTGGTTAAGCTCCTTAGCAATGGTATTTGCTGTCTCTTTATTAGATGTTGTCAGGAGCCTCAATGCAATTGAGCCGTGGCGGAGTCTTCCGGCTGCATTTACACGAGGGGCAAGCTTAAAGGCTATGTCCTGAGTATCGAGGGGGCGATTCACCACGTTGCATACATCCAACAGGGCCTTTACACCCGGCCGGGCATCAGAAGCCATGACCTCAAGTCCAGTCTTTACAAATATGCGGTTTTCTTCCACAAGCGGAACCATGTCCGCTACAGTGCCGAGGGCTACCAGATCGCAGGCGGCCTTTAGGTTCGGTTCGGCATGATTATTCCAAAAACCCTCATCCCGGAGCCTCTTTCGCAACGCTAAGGCCAAATTGAAGGCTACACCCACCCCGGCAAGCCACGAAAAGCCTGAGGTACAATCAGGCTGTTTAGGGTTCATAATGGCAAAGGCTTCCGGCATCCTGAGAGGGGCTTCGTGATGATCAGTTATGATAACATCAATCCCGGCACTGCGAGCCGCACTGACCGCATCAAGGCTGGTGATGCCGCAATCCACGGTTATGATAAGTTTGATACCATCGGGGATAAGGAGATTTTCAACATGATCCCTGGTCAACCCGTAACCTTCA
Source organism: Gammaproteobacteria bacterium (assembly GCA_048631945.1). Classification (GTDB taxonomy): domain Bacteria; phylum Desulfobacterota; class Desulfobacteria; order Desulfobacterales. The sequence goes on from JAIWEZ010000109.1 coordinate 1,589, forward strand.
GTCAGGCGATTCGGGATGTAGTAATGCACATCAGCATCCAGATAGGACAGAAATTCAAATAGAATCACAGTGGCTGTGATGCCATCCATGTCATAGTCCCCAAAGATTAGAATTTTCTCGCCGCCCCGAACAGCCAGCAGGATGCGCTCAACAGCACGGTCCACATCTTTCATCAAAAAAGGGGATCGAATATGGGAAAGTGAAGGTTTTAGAAATGCTGCAGCCTGATCTGGGCTGGTGATGCCGCGGTTAATAAGTGCGGCGGAGACTGCTAACTGACAGCCGAGGCTGTCAGTTAGCATAGTAGCCTGTTTAGTATCAGGTGAAAGGATATGCCACTTTTTTTGCATGCCGACCTCATATAGCTCAAAAGGTGTATTTGTACAATACCGATTTTTTGATTGAATAAATGGGGGGATTGATGTTAATTTATATGACAGGTCGTGAAATATTCCAAAACCAAAATGCCTTCACATGCCGAAAACCACAGTTAAAAGATACTATCGCGTGGATCGAGGGCAGATTCATTTTTTGAAGTTTGTCCTGGAAGGATATGATGGGATAGCAGTACTCACGACCATAGATCCACAGGAAGGATTGGTTGTGCTACAGATTGGGCCTGGTTGTCAAAGCATGGTAGATATGATCATCCAGGATCTTCAAAGGCATATCAGAATTGAGCGCATGGGATTAGTTCCTTAGTTTTATGATTCGTGTTTTTTCTGGCAGAATATTAAAAAATTAATCACGAAAGCACGAAAGTTTAAAAGCACGAAATAAAATAACATTCAGACTTTCGTGTCTTCGTGATAAGATTCTTTTGTTTTGGTTCCGGCTTGTCCGGGTTAGGAGATTAAGGGAAAGGCGGCGAGATTCCCCCGGAAAATTATACGTAAATGAAACAAAAACGTGTACATATAGTCACCATGGGCTGCCAGATGAACGTCTATGATTCCGAACAGATGTTGAGACTTCTGGCCCCATTGAACTTCAGGTCCACTTTGCGTATGGATAAAGCCGATCTTATCCTGTTAAACACATGTTCGATCCGTGAAAAGGCCGAGCACAAGGTTTATAGCTTTTTGGGTCGTGTTGCCCGTATGAAACGGCTGAGGCCGGATATTATTATAGGAGTAGGTGGATGTGTAGCCCAACAGGAGGGCTATCGTCTTGCTGAACGTGCACCGCACATAGATATAGTTTTTGGAACCTTTGCCCTTGGGCGGCTTCCTTTCCTCATAGAACAGGTCAAACGTCAAAAAAGGCAGATTGTGGATACGAATGCAAGAGCGGCATCGGAACCTCTGTGTGTTAAGGGTCCAGTCCTCAAGGCCGAGCGTGCCACGGCCTTTGTGACCATAATACAGGGTTGCGATAACTTTTGCACATATTGTGTGGTACCCTATGTGAGAGGACGTGAAGTTAGCCGGAAACCCGAGGAAGTACTTGAGGAAATAAGGCTATTGGTCGAAAATGGTATCCGTGAGGTCACACTCATAGGCCAAAACGTTAACGCTTATGGACAAAAAAACGGCCAGGGATGTGATTTTCCGGCACTCCTTGGGCGGGTTAATGAAATCAAAGGTTTGAACCGCATACGTTTTACGACCTCGCATCCCAAAGACCTGTCGGAGCGCTTGATTGAGGCATTTTACAGGTTGGACAAACTTGCCCCTCATATTCACCTGCCGGTTCAGTCAGGTTCAGATAGGGTGCTAAGGCGCATGAATAGAGGATACTCAAGGGACGTGTATCTCAGGAAGGTTGAAAATTTACGCAATGTCCGGCCCGGTATTGCAATAACGTCTGACATGATTGTCGGTTTTCCCGGCGAAGAGCGAGTTGACTTTGAGGCCACCGTAGATCTTGTCCGGCAAGTAGGATTTGACAGCCTTTTCCTGTTCAAGTATTCTGATCGTCCAAATGTTCCTGCCGCTAAGTTTTCCGACAAAGTTCCGGAGGCCGTTAAGGGTGAGCGCTTCAGCACCCTGTTGGAAGTGCAAAGTGAGTTCACACAGAAAAAGAATAGGGCCCTGGTGGGGACGACCCAGGAAGTCTTGGTGGAAGGTCCCAGTAAGAAATTGCCTAATCAGTTGACAGGGCGTACATACTGCAATAAAGTTATAAACTTCGCTGATGACATGGCACGTATAGGCCAGATCTTGCCGGTTAGAGTTGTGGAAGCGTTTTCACATTCCTTGCTCGGGCATCCTGTTGACAAAGGCTATGTAGAATACTCTGGCGAAAATGGAGGCATCTCCTATGCTGCATGAAATGAAGGTTTCTGGTTTAACCATTGATCCTGGTTCAAACACCCCTATAGTCATCTTGAAATCCATTCAGGGAGATCACGCGGTTCCCATTTGGATCGGTATTCTGGAGGCAACGGCCATTGCCACGGAGCTTGAGGATGTTCACTTCGCTCGTCCCATGACGCATGATCTGTTCAAGAATTTCATGGATAAGTTAAAGATAAAGGTCTCTAAGGTGGAGGTATGCGACCTGAAGGATAACACATTCTTTGCCCAGATCTATTTCTCTTTTGGTGAGCAGTCATACAATATGGATGCACGCCCCAGTGACGCCATTGCCTTGGCCCTCAGAGCCGGTTGTCCCATATTTGTTGATGACATAGTACTCGAGAAATCAAAGAGTCTGGATGCAGAGCCTGAAGCTTGGGACAAGAGCGAGGAAGGTTTAAAGTGGAAGGAATACTTGGAAAAGCTTTCGCCCGAGGATTTTGGCAAATACAAGATGTAAACGGCCGTGATTGATTTACACACCCATTCCATTTTCAGCGATGGCGTCCTAATTCCATCTGAACTGGTCCGCCGGGCCGAGGTGCTCGGTATCAAGGCCATTGGTATCACAGACCATGCTGATGCCTCCAACCTGGATTTTATCATCCCCCGCATTGTGGCTGTAACGGAAGCATTGAATGAAGTCAAGCATATCAAGGCCGTGCCCGGCATCGAGTTGACGCACATCCCAACTTCTCTCATCGGGCCTTTAGCCGAACAGGCCCGGTTTCTTGGAGCCAAGATTGTGGTGGTACACGGGGAAACCATTGCTGAGCCAGTGATGCTGGGTACGAATCGTGCGGCCGTTCGTGCAGACATAGACATCCTGGCCCACCCTGGTCTGATCTCGGATGAAGAGGCAGTAATGGCGGCCGAAAACGGGATTTTTTTGGAAATAACGGCTCGAAAAGGTCACAGCTTAACGAATGGGCATGTGGCGAAATTGGCTAAGAAACACGGCGCAAAATTGGTCTTGAATACCGATGCCCACGAACCCTCTGATCTCATCACCGAAAAACAGGCAATACAGATTGTCTTGGGCGCGGGCTTGAGCGAGGACGATTTTGTTCAGATGCAGAAAAACGCCGAATCCCTCCTTTAATACCCCTCATTATATTTCCGCTATGTCCTCTGCTCCATGCTCTTTGCCTTTATAGAACCGTTCCTTTTCGCTGTATATGCATCCGCAGTATTGCTGGCGGTACATATTCAGACTCTTTGAAATTTCGATCCCTTCCTTCCAGCCCTCTCGGAAGTCCCGGTACAAAAACGGTACACCATAGGATTTTCCGAGGCTTTCCCCAATTAAGCGCACAGCGTCGTGCTTCTGGAACTTGCTCTGCAGCAGGGTGGAGGTGAAATAATCGAACTTGCCGTGTCTAGCAATAACTGCCGTGGTTTTCAACCGGTCGTGGTAGCAATATGGGCAACGTTCTTTCTCACGAAACACCACATTTTGAAGGAATCCTTCCATGTCGTAGCCATTCTGATAGATGACCTCAAGGTGCTCGTGCTCGGCATAGGCCCTAAGGGCTTTTTCACGCCGCTGGCACTCCTGAAAAGGGTGGATATTACGGTTGTAAAAAAAGCCCATAACCTCAAAGCCTTCTGATCGAAGGATTTTCAAAGGATATATGGCGCAGGGCGCACAGCATATGTGCAGTAGAATCTTCATTTAGTTTTCGCTCAATTGTTCTCACTATTACGTCAGATATTGACATAATACTATAATTTATAATAGTTTTTACAACAGAAAATTTAAGTCCAGCATTGCACCCCGACAGATCACGAATCCATAATAGCAGAGAGAAGCAGAAATGAACTGTAAAAACTGTGGGGCTCCTATGGTCTTAGCACAGGACCGAGACTACTTCTTCTGTGAGTTTTGTAGATCCTTTCATCTCCCTAAGGCATCATCAGATAGGATACATGTGCTCGATGAGTCGGCAGGTGATGTAAAGTGTTCTGTCTGTCGGAGCACGTTATACCAGGCCTCAATTGGAGGGCATCGAGGGTTACACTGTCAGAAGTGCGGGGGTGTTCTCATGGACCAGACTTCGTTTGGAGAAATGGTCAAGTATCTTCGAGCAAGTGAGGTGGGTCCACCAGACCCACCGCGGCCATTGAACCGCGAGGAGTTGCAGGGGCAGATTAGATGTCCCTATTGTGGGGAAACTATGGCCAGGCATCCGTACTATGGACCAGGGAGTATAGTCATCGACACGTGTAGTCGGTGTAGCATAATCTGGCTTGATTACGGAGAACTAGACATAGTCATCAGTGCCCCAGGCAGTGAAATGGGGAGTTGAACTAGTTTCCATCCATAAATGGCCCTTTTCCGCAATCGCCGACTTCGCCATAGTAGCCTTCTTGGCTACGAGCCGACTTCGCCAAAGCACTGGCTGCGACGGCTGAACGGCTGAATCGGCGTCAATCAGCCGGAGGCTGACAAGACTGCGGGGTTGTTTGTGCGACGTACCTCGGTACGCCTCCGCGCAATCCCTTGTTTCCCTTGACCTTGCGGAAAATTGCTCATTTCTGAATTGGAAACTTACGCTTGTGCCCCTTGGGTTTTTACGATTAGTGGATAGGCACGAACTATGTATTTTGCAAAGACTATCCGGATGAAAAGGAGTTAGGCTTATGATTAAGGAGATCACTGCGCAGGAGATTAACACCGAGCAATTCATTAATGAGAAGATCAAAGAGATCCAGCACGCCGTTGGGGATGGAATAGCGATCAATGCGCTTTCGGGAGGCGTTGATTCGTCTACGGTCACGATGCTTGGGCATCGAGCTCTCGATAAGCGCCTTAAGACCGTTTTTATAGAAAACGGTCTCATGCGCAAAGGAGAGCCCGAACAGGTTATGGGTCTTTTCCAAGAGCTCGGTGTCACGGTAGAAGTGGTCGATGCACACAAAGAGTTCTTTGAGGCTCTTAAGGGAATCACGGACCCGGAAGAGAAGCGCGAGGCGATTACGCAGACCTTTTACCGAAGCGTTTTCGGCCGTATCGTTAAGGAAAGTGGCGCGAAATACCTTCTCCAGGGCACTATCCTGACCGATGTCGATGAGACCGTTGCTGGGATAAAGCGGCAGCACAATGTCTTCGAGCAGCTCGGGATCGATCCGCAGGAAGTTTTCGGCTACCGCATCATTGAGCCGCTCATACAGCTTCGCAAGGACGGTGTCAGAAAGATAGGCAAGGCCCTCGGGCTTCCGACCGAGATATTCGAGCGAATCCCTTTCCCTGGGCCAGCGCTCTCGGCACGCGTGATAGGCGAGGTGACCCCGGAACGCATCGAGACGGTCCGCAAGGCAACCGTCGTTGTGGAGCGGTTGCTTAAGGACACAGGTGCATTCCAGTACATGGCGATCCTTCATGAAGACCGTGTAACCGGTATGCGAGACGGCCAGCGCGACTTCGGTCAGCAGATAGAGGTGCGTTGCTGGGACAGCGTAGACGCGCGGGTCGCAACACCCACGCGGATCTCGTTCGATATCCTTGAGAAAGTCGCCCACGAGATAATCCGCGAGGTGCCCGGCATTGTCAGCGTCACGTACAACATAGCGCCGAAGCCCCCCTCAACGATGGAAGCGGTCTAACTAGTTTCCATCCAGAAATGGCCCTTTTCCGCAATCTCGGCGTCAATATGCGGGCTTGCTTGTGCGACGTACCCAATGTATGCCTCCGCGCAATCCCTTGATTTCCTTGACCTTGCGAA
>JAIWEZ010000110.1:0-7606 GCA_048631945.1 Gammaproteobacteria bacterium
AAAGTTGATGCATTCGTAAAAAGTCCCATTTCCCCTCCCCTGGAGGGCATAAGCGCTAAGTGGTTTTGTAAACGTTCACAGGTGACATTTATGCCGTACGGAATTGTTTTGAAAGATGAACATCGAACGTCCAACGTCGAATGAAAAACGAATATCCAATACCGAACATTCAACGGCTATTTCTGTTTCTTCATCTTTTCCCATTCAACATTCGATGTTGGACGTTCGATGTTCGATGTTCATTTTTTTCAGTAAACCTTCCACAGTCCATCCGGTGCAAAAATAACTTAGCGCTTATGGGGCTTGCCCCAACACTCCATCATGCCAAAGATATCCCCCCACTACAGGATCTTCCGAAGACCCCTTATACCCTGATTGATGCGCATATTGTTTTCTATCAGGGCAAACCGGACGTAATCGTCTCCGTATTCTCCGAAGCCAAGCCCTGGAGAAACAGCCACCTTGGCTTTCTGGATCAACATTTTTGAAAACTCCACAGAGCCCATCTCTAGATAAGGCTCGGGGATCTTTGCCCAGACAAACATTGTCCCCTTGGGTCGCTTCACCGGCCAACCCACTTTATTAAGCCCGTCAATCAGGGCATCACGCCTGGTCTTGTATGTCTCTACGATCTCCCTGACACAATCTTGAGGCCCGTTAAGTGCAATAATGGACGCAATTTGAATAGGTTGAAAGATGCCGTAATCAAGATAGCTCTTGATGCGACGAAGTGCTCCAACAATCTCGGGATTGCCAACGCAAAACCCCACACGCCAACCCGGCATGCAATAACTTTTGGAAAGCGAGAAAAATTCTACCCCTATATCCTTGGCTCCTGGCACCTGAAGAAAACTGGGGGGCTTATACCCGTCAAAGACCAGGTCTGCATAAGCAAAATCATGAATCACCATGATGTCATGCTCTTTCGCGTAATCCACGACCTTTTCAAAAAAGGCCATATCGACCACTTCGGTCGTAGGATTGTGCGGAAATGAGATGATGAGCATCTTGGGCCGGGGCCATGTTTGCCTTGTGGCCGTAATCAGGTCCTCAAAAAAATCCCGATCCGGACTCAAGGGAATCCCACGCACATCCCCACCTGCAATGATAGCCGAATAGGGATGGATCGGGTACGTCGGATCAGGCGAAAAAACGACGTCCCCCGGGCGTATGGTTACCAGCACAAGATGAGAAATCCCTTCCTTTGCGCCAATGCTGACTATCGCTTCGGTATCCGGGTCTATATCCACGTCAAACCTGCGTTTATACCAGTCGGCAATAGCCACTCTAAGCTTTTTAATCCCCATGGATGCTGAATACCGATGATTCCGGCCCTTTGCGGATGCCTCTATAAGCTTATCCACAATGTGCTTTGGAGTCGGCATATCAGGATTGCCCATTCCCAGATCAATAATGTCCTCTCCTGCATGGCGGGCATCCATCTTGATCTTGTTTACACTCGTAAAAACATAGCGGGGAAGCCGATTCAACCTAGCGAAATCTTTCATGGTCCGAGTCCTCTATAGGGTTTAATTCCCTTGTTTTTGGACACCTTATTACACCACAGCAGGGCTGATGTCAAAAAGATTTCTGTAACCGTTCACACTCCATAGCCCCATGTCATTTCGACCGAAGCCCCATGTCATTTCGACCGAAGGGAGAAATCTTCATAAGACACTGTAGCGTACAAGATTTCTCGCTACGCTCGAAATGACAAAATGGGAAAAGCGAACACTTATAGATTTCTTTTGACTTATTGGGAATATCATACTAATTATTACAGGTTCGCGATGCTGGATACTAGATGCTCGATGCTGGATAAAAAGCTTTGCATCTACTTTGCCTGGTAACATCATCAACATGATCTGTGGCCCTTTTCTACAGATTCAGTTACAACAAAAAGGGAAAGAATTCCTTATTTCATCCAGCATCCAGAGACCAGCATCTAGTTTCTTTTTATTACATGAACCCTATGGAGCGTGGCATGAACGAGTCTCTTACTTATCAAGATGCTGGAGTTGATATCGACAAAGCGAATCGTTTTATAAAAACGATTGAAAAAATCACCAGGGAGGCGCCTCGCTCCGGGATCATTGCCGGCATTGGTGGGTTCAGCGGCCTCTATTCCCTTGACGTGAGTACTTATGAAAAACCAGTTCTGGCAACCTCCACGGATGGGGTAGGCACCAAAATCAAGGTTGCTTCCATGATGAATAAACACGATACCATCGGGATTGATCTGGTAGCAATGTGTGTAAATGATATTGCGGTGCAGGGAGCCAAACCTCTATTTTTTCTCGACTATCTTTCCATGGGAACCCTTGTCCCCGAAACAGGTGAAGCGATTCTCCGGGGAATTGCCGAGGGCTGCAAACAAGCCAGGTGTGCTCTGATCGGGGGTGAAACAGCAGAGATGCCCGGAATGTACGGTAACGGTGAGTACGATCTAGCAGGGTTTGTGGTCGGCATTGTGGACAACAGCAAGATCGTGGATGGATCAGAAATTGCAGTCGGCCACAAGCTTATAGGCATCGCCTCAAGCGGTCTGCACAGCAACGGCTACTCTTTGGTTAGAAAGATCTGCTTTGAAAGGCTCAAATTGAAGGTAGATGACAAGGTCGACATATTGGGGAGAACCATCGGGGAAGAGCTTCTGGAGCCGACAAAGATCTATTCCGAGGTTGTCCGTCACCTCTTGCGTGACTTCCCATTACACGGGATTGCCCATATAACCGGTGGTGGTATCGTAGACAACCTGCCCCGTATACTACCAGACTCCTGCAAGGCCCTGATCGATAAATCAAGCTGGGAGATCCCTCCTGTGTTCACCTTCCTTCAGGAAGCAGGTAAGCTCTCAAGCCAGGAAATGATGAGAACCTTCAATAATGGAATTGGGCTTATCCTTGTAGTGCCTGAAAAGGCCGCAGAGGGAGTTGTGGATTTCCTTGCAGCCATGGATGAAAGGTCTTATGTCATAGGTAGTGTTGTTGAAAGGAAAAAAGGGGCTCACCAAATCGCTTGGATATGAACGTCTCGTAATTCCTACAACTTATTAAACTCACAGTATTTTTAGTGGCACCTGATTTGTGCCTGCCCAAAGAAAATCCGAAATCCGAATACCCGCCTGCCAAAGCCACGTACGGCATGCATCTTATATGCTAGCATCTCTGGCAATGGCGGGCAGGTCGAAATCCCTGGCCCAGACCTGGTTTTGCTGGCTCAACAGCTTCTTGTGGGTACGTCGCGCCAGGGCAGGCCGAAACAATTTTCAAAATTCAAATGACCGAAAGTCCGTATGTGGAGTTTTGATCAGCATTGTTTTGAACATTAGAAAATTTTGTATTTTGAATTTGTTTAGTGCTTCGGGATTCGTATTTCGAAATTTACGGGCCAGATGTAACCTATCATTTTACTGTTCCGTTTTTCCGTTACTGCAATGGGAGCGAAACCCATAAGTTCAACCCCTGGCCACTATATCAAAGACTATATCCAGTGCCTCCGAGAGTTTTTCCGGCTTACTTCCCCCGGCTTGGGCCATATCAGGCCGGCCACCTCCGCCACCACCCACGACAGCAGCCACTTGCTTCACGATTTGGCCTGCATGGTAACGGCCCAGATGCTCCTTGGTGACCACGACTACCAGCAATGCCTTATCTGATGTCCTGCTCCCCAGCACCACAATACCTGACTTCATCTTTGCTTTGAAGCGATCAGCCAGGTCCCTCAAGGCCGCTGGCGTCTCAACTGAAACCTCCTGGGCAAGGACAGATACGCCATTGACACTCTTGACCTCAGAGAGTAACCGATCTGACGACGCGACCGCTTTTTTTGCCTTTAAGGCGGCAAGTTCCTTGTCCACGCTCTTAAGTTGGGTCAGTGTTTTCTGAAATCTTTCTATAAGCTCCTCGGGTTTTATTTTTAGCATCTGTGCCAAGGTATGCAAAGTCCGGGAGGTCTCCTGGGTGTGTGAAATGGCGGCTTTCCCTGTGAGTGCCTCGATGCGCCGCACCCCAGCTGCCACACTCCCTTCGCTGACGACCTTGAACAGCCCGATATCTCCGGTGCGCCCGGTATGCGTTCCGCCACACAGTTCCTTGCTAAAATCTTCAATTGCCACCAGGCGGACGCGGTCACCATACTTTTCCTCAAACAGGGCAGTCGCCCCTGACTCAAATGCCTCGTCAGCATCCATCTCTTCAATCTGAAGGGGAATGTTCTGCTGAATTCGGTCATTGACCAGGATTTCGATATCCTGAAGTGTCTTCTCGTCTACGGCAGAAAAATGTGTGAAGTCAAAGCGCATTCGATCAGGCGTTACTAATGACCCTGACTGTTTTACATGGTCCCCAAGGATCTGGCGCAGAACCGCGTGCAGGATATGGGTGGCAGTATGGTTCCTGGCAATGGCCAACCGTCTCTCCTTATCCACGGTAAGGGTCACCTTCTGCCCCGGGGAAATGCTTCCTTGCAAGACCTTCCCTTTGTGGATAAAGATATCATTTGGGTCCCTGACCGTATCTGTAACTTCCATTTCAAAATCTTTCCCAAAGATACGTCCGCGGTCTCCCACCTGACCCCCAGCCTCGCCATAAAATGGGGTCGTGCCTGAAACAAGTTCAATGGGGTCACCTGCAGTGGCCTGTTCCACTGCCTTGCCGTCCCGGACCACCATAAGGGCTTCTGATTCGATGCTTGTGCTGTCATAACCTTTAAATTCGGTCCTAATCCCCTGTGCAGAAAGGACCTTGTAGGCTTCTGCGGTTTCCTGGCCACCGGCACCCTTCCAGGAACTCCGTGAGCGAAGGCGCTGTTGATCCATGGCTGCCTCAAAGCCCGCAATGTCCAGGGTCATTCCGTCATCGCGCACAATATCCTGGATAATGTCCACTGGAAAACCATACGTGTCGTACATCTTAAAGATCAGGTCACCCGGCACCCCAGAAATACCTTTGGCCTTTAATTCACCCAGTGCATCCTCCAGTACCCGGAGACCAGTGTCCAGGGTTCCCAGGAAACGATCCTCTTCATTCTTGATAATATTCTTGATATAGGCATCTGCCTCCAACAGCTCCGGATAGGAATCCTTCATGACGCGAGCAACCTTTCCTGCAGTCTGATGCAAAAAAGGGCGCGTCAGTCCCAGAGTACGGCCGTAACGTATAGCTCGCCTTACTATACGGCGCAGCACATATCCGCGCCCCTCGTTAGAGGGGAGCACACCGTCACCAATGAGGAACGCGATAGCACGGCTGTGGTCTGCAATCACCTTAATGGACACATCATTCTCTGGTGATTCCTTAAAAGAGTGCCCTGAAATGGTCTCGATCTCCTTTATGATAGGCATAAACAGATCGGTTTCATAGTTGTTCGTAACTCCCTGGACTGCTGCTGCAATGCGCTCCAAACCCATTCCTGTGTCAATGCTCGGTTTTGGAAGGGGTGCCATCCTGCCGGATTCATCCCGGTTGAATTCCATAAAGACCAGATTCCAGAGTTCCAAGTAACGGTCACAGTCACAACCGACCCTGCATTCCGGTCGACCACAACCTATCGACTCGCCCTGGTCCATAAGTATCTCCGAGCAAGGACCGCAGGGGCCTGTATCGCCCATGGACCAGAAATTGTCTTTTTCCCCAAGGCGAACAATCCGGTCTTCAGGTATCCCTGTGTGGCTGGACCAGAGCCTGTGGGCCTCATCATCTTTTTCGTACACCGACACCCATAGTATATCTTCAGGGATGCCATATCCCTTTGTCACCAGATCCCAGGCCAATTCAATGGCCCGTTCCTTAAAATAATCTCCGAACGAAAAGTTGCCCAGCATCTCAAAGAAAGTATGATGGCGGCCCGTATGGCCCACATTTTCAAGATCATTGTGTTTGCCACCTGCCCGAACACACTTTTGAGAACTAACGCCACGCACATAAGGACGTTTGTCCTCACCCAAGAAGGTTCGCTTGAACTGAACCATGCCGGCATTCGTAAAAAGCAAGGTAGGATCATCATCAGGGACCAGCGATGAGCTCTTCACAATCGTATGGCCCCTTTGCTCAAAATAGGTTAGGAATTTACTACGCAGCTCATCTCCGGTCATGTCGTTATCCGTTATTCGTTATCCGTTGTTGGTTATTGGTTGTCCCTTACTCCCTACAGCCTACTTTTTGCTGCCTTTTCCCCGCTCAGCCGGTACTGCTTCGGATTCCGTGGATGCATTCCTTGCCAATCCGAGTGCATCTTTGACCTTGCCCAGGATGCGAGCAGCTACGTCAGGATTTTCGTTCAAGAACTTCTTGACATTTTCCCTGCCCTGCCCGATCCGTTCCTTGTCAAAGGAGTACCATGCCCCGCTCTTGTCGACAACATCGGTTTGAACACCCACATCAAGGAGGTCGCCGACTGTCGAGATCCCGACGCCGTACATGATGTCAAACTCCGCTTCTTTGAAAGGGGGCGCCACCTTGTTCTTTACCACCCTCACTCGAGTCCGACTCCCTATGATCTCCTGTCCGTCCTTGATGTTTCCAATTCTTCGTATATCCAACCTAATCGAGGAATAGAACTTAAGGGCATTCCCCCCCGGTGTAGTCTCAGGATTACCAAACATCACCCCGATCTTCATCCGAATCTGATTGATAAAGATTACCGTCGTCTTCGATTTACTGATCGCGGAGGTAAGTTTCCTTAGAGCCTGTGACATAAGCCTGGCCTGCAGGCCCATGTGGACATCCCCCATATCCCCTTCAATCTCCGCTCTGGGTACCAGGGCGGCCACTGAATCAATAACCACCACATCCAGAGCCCCGCTGCGAACCAGAACTTCGGTGATCTCCAGTGCCTGCTCGCCCGTGTCGGGCTGGGAAACAAGTAGATCGTCACAGTTTACTCCAAGTTTCCTGGCATATACGATATCCAGGGCATGTTCAGCGTCTATGAATCCTGCAATGCCGTCATTCTTTTGAGCTTCGGCCACGATATGAAGGGCCAGCGTGGTCTTGCCTGACGATTCAGGTCCAAAGAGTTCTACGACCCGCCCTCGAGGGATACCCCCGACCCCTAGGGCATGGTCCAGGGCAATTGATCCGGTCGGAATAATCGGGATGTCGGCAACTACCTGGCTGCCCAACTTCATGATGGAACCCTTGCCGAACTGACGTTCTATCTGCCCCATGGCCAGTTCCACCGCCTTCTCCTTGTCCATGGATATGCTCTCCATAAATATCCCCCCTTCAGTAATAGTGAGCTAAAGTGAACTAAAGTGCCTAAAGTGAGCTAAAGTTTATGTAATCATTAGCACTTTAGGAATTGCTAACACAGTCCCTTAAGAATAAGATTTGTGTTTTTTCTGGCAAAAAATCTAAAAGATGATCACGAAAACACGAAAGAACGAAAGAACGAAAAGATATCAGAAAATCAAACACAGTATGTTCGTGTTTTAATGTCGTTTTCGTGCTTTCGCAATTTCGTGCTTTCGTGGTAAATTGGTTTCTATTGAAAGAATTCTATCTGACGTTGATCCATGAATCGGTGAATTCGTCAGTTTCTTAATGCCTTTAACTTTAGGCACTTTAGTTCACTTTAGCTCACTTTAGACACTTTCTTTTATTCA
>JAIWEZ010000111.1:0-7591 GCA_048631945.1 Gammaproteobacteria bacterium
CACGCTTGCTCAATAACTTAAAGACGATCACGAAAGCACGAAATGACGAAAGCACGAAAGAAACAAATCCAAAAGTCAAATCAAAGCCCAATAACAAAATGCCAACGTCTCTTCCTCTGAACTTTGGGCTTTGAAATTTGTCATTTTTTTCCATGAAATGCTGATCACCTTCGTGTTTTCGTACTTTCGTGTTTTCGTGATTAAAATGCCTGGATTGGTTGTTCGCTCAACTTTAGGCACCTTAGCTCACCCTGGCCCAGACCGGGGTCATAGACATAATAGGCTGATCTGGACACGTAGCTCCAGGGCGAGCTTTAGCTCACTTTCAGTTCTTAAGGTATCGCTCGATACGATCCATTCCCTCTTCAATCTTTTCCATGGTATTTGCATAGCAAAACCGAAGATACCCCTCGGCATTGGCCCCAAAATCGATTCCCGGAGTTACCCCCACGTGGGCATTCTCAAGGATATCGAAAGCCAGTTTGTAGGAATCTCCTGAAAACCTCCCGGCATTAGCCAGCACGTAAAAGGCACCGGTGGGCTCCACAGTGATGCCAAATCCGATATCCTTGAGGCGCTTGATCATAAACCGGCGGCGCTTATCATAAATGGCCCTCATCCTTGCTACATCTTCGGCAGCTTCTTCAAGGGCCGCAATGCCGGCCCATTGCACCGCAGCATTGGCCGAGATAAAGAAATTTTGATGGACCTTCTGGATGGCCCGGATAAAAAGCTTTGGTGCAATCAGATAGCCTAACCGCCACCCGGTCATGGCATAGGCCTTGGAAAACCCGTTCAGGACAAAGGCCCTGTCAGTATATTCCAAGATGGAGTGTGCCTCGCCCTCATAGACCAGGCCATGGTATATTTCGTCAGAAATAACGTACGTGGATAACCCTGCAATGGCTTGCAAATGTTCGCGGTCAAGGAGGTTTCCTGTGGGATTGGATGGAGAGTTGATAAAAATTGCCTTGGTCCTGTCATCGATCTTTTCTTGGATTGCTTCCGGCCGGTACTGGAACCCGTCACCTTCGTATACCGGAATCGTGACCGGCTCGCCACCTGCGAACCGGATAAAGTTTGGATAGCACGGATAATGGGGGTCTGAAATGATCACCTTGTCCCCGGGATCCAGAAGGGCTGAAAAAAGCAAGAACATGGCGGGCGAGGTACCTGAGGTAACAACCACCTGATCCGGTTGAATGACAACACCATATCGCCGGTGATAATGACGACATATGGCCTCACGAAGCTCCAACAGGCCAAGACTGTGCGTATAATGGGTGTGACCGGCTTCCAGGGCGCGAATCGCAGCATCCTTTATGCACGCGGGGGTATCAAAGTCCGGCTCTCCAACCTCTAAATGGACGATATCGATGCCCGCCCGCTCCATGCTGTGGGCCTTCTCCATTACTTCCATTACAATGAAGGCCTTTATTTCCTGTGCACGTCTGGAAATCATAATAAACCAGGATTGAGGAATTGCTAATTAAGGAATTGAGGAATTAAAGGTGTTTGTCCCATTCTAATCCCTCAATCCCTCAATTCCTGAATTCCTAAATCCCTAAATCCTTATCTTATATTACTTTGTTCAACGGATACTCAATAATCCCCTCAGCCCCGTTTTTGAGCAGTTCAGGGATCAGATCGCGCACCACAGAAGACAACACTACCGTCTCCACAGCATACCAGCGCGACTCATAAAGGGACGAAACCGTAGGTGCATTGAGGCTCGGAAGAAGTTTCACAACCTCATTTAACCTTTCCTTGGGCACGT
The DNA here is from genome assembly GCA_048631945.1 of Gammaproteobacteria bacterium. GTDB lineage: Bacteria > Desulfobacterota > Desulfobacteria > Desulfobacterales. Next base: position 1,778 of record JAIWEZ010000111.1, read on the forward strand.
TCATCTTGACTCCGACCATCTTTTCAGCCAGGAGAGCACCTTTTAGGAGAAGTCCTATCTGCTTTATCTTTTCCTGTTTCTCAGGGTTGTCCCATGCAGCGTGATTGGCAATCAATTGGGTGTTGGTCTCCAGCAGCTCATGGATGATCCTGAGGCCGTGGGCTTTAATGGTACTGCCGGTCTCGGTTACCTCCACAACAGCGTCGGCCAAACCAGACACGACCTTGGCCTCAGTAGCCCCCCATGAGAATTCCACCTTGACATCGATACCCCGTTTCGCAAAATATTTTTTTGTGAAATTGACCAATTCAGTTGCGATCTTTTTTCCTGCCAGATCCTCCAATCTCTTGATATTAGAATCATAGGGAACTGCCAGGACCCAACGGGCCGGTCTCTGGCTTACCTTTGAATAGATCAGGTCCTGCACAACCCTTACATCGGATTCGTTCTCAGATATCCAGTCCTGTCCTGTAAGACCCACATCCAGGGTGCCGCTTTCGACATAACGCGACATCTCCTGGGCACGGCAGATAGCGCACTCAATAGTGTCATCGTTGATTTCAGGAAAATAGCTGCGTCCGTTGATATCAATCTTCCACCCGGAACGCTTGAACAGCGCAATTGTGGCGTTCTGTAGACTCCCTTTTGGAATACCGAGTTTGAGTTTCTCCACCACGTTATTTGTAAACCTCCTTGGGATCAAAAATTCTCTCGCCGACCACTCTAACTGAGTCGCCCTCAACCTTCCTAAAAAAACAACTCCTATACCCCGTATGACAGGCGGCCTCGCCTACCTGGTCTACCTTCAAGAGTACGGTGTCGTCGTCGCAGTCAATCCAGATTTCCCTGACCCACTGGACATGGCCGGACGTTTTACCCTTGACCCAGAGTTCCTGGCGTGTCCGACTCCAGTATGTGGCCCTGCCCTGCTTTAGAGTTTCCCGCCAGGCATCTTCATTCATAAAGGCGAGCATCAGGACCTCGCCGGTTTCAAAATCCTGGACAATAGTCGGAATCAGGCCGCCGCATTTTTCAAAATCTAGGGCAATCATGGGTTTGTCGAGAAGCTGCTTCAGAAGTTATTTACAATAACCAAAGCAAACATGATCTTAGCGTTGAGTCGTTAAAATGTAAAACTCGAAGCACGAAATTCGAAATCCGAAACAATATCAAAATTCGAATTCTCTAATGTTCTAAACAGGTTTTGGATTTTGGTCATTAGATATTCGAATTTGTTTGGCGCAAGCTTCACTTCGTGTCGAGCTTCGACCTGCCCGCCATTGCCAGAGATACTGGCACATAAGCTGAATGCTGTCTCAGGCGTTGGCAGGCGGGTATTCGAATTTCGGATTTATAATATCGCCACTGAGTGTCCTGCGCGATCTCGGAAATTATGTAAGTTATTTCCGGGACGCGACACTAGTCTTTTCTTTCGGGCCAGTCCTATAACATAACAAACAGAATAACACAATGAACCCAACAACACAATGAACCCGATGAATCTTGCTTGTTAAACGCTTTTTTGTTATAAATAGATCATAATGCGTTATCGGAGTCGACCTAAGGTCAAAGAGATAAGATCCAGAAGGAGCATGAGGGGAACCTTGGGAAGGTTTCTGTATTTTTTTTACGGAACCCTCTTGGTTTTGTCCCTCCTGGCAGGGCTTTTTCTCGGAGGGGTCTATTTTTACTTTACAAGAGATCTGCCCAAGATATCCTCTTTGGAGGATTACCGCCCACCTATTATCACTACTGTCTACTCGGATGACAAGCGCAAGATTGCCGAGTTCTGCAATGAACGAAGGATCGTAGTTCCCCTTTCCGGTATGCCGGAGATGCTTATCAGTGCCTTTGTTGCAGCTGAAGACGCTCGGTTTTACAAACATGAAGGAGTTGACCTTCTCAGCATCGCCCGGGCTTTTTTAAAAAACATCGAAGCAGGCAGCATCATTCAGGGGGGTAGCACTATAACCCAGCAGGTTGCCAAGTCTTTCTTCCTATCACCTGAAAAAAGTTATGCCCGTAAGGTACGAGAGGCGATCCTAGCTTATCGCATAGACAAGGCATTTACCAAGGACGAAATTCTGTTGCTCTATCTCAACCAGATATACCTAGGACATGGTGCTTATGGTGTTTACGCTGCCGCCGAAAACTATTTCGGAAAATCAGTAGCCGATCTTAATCTAGCCGAATGCGCCATGCTGGCCGGCTTGCCGCAAGCGCCCAGTCGTTATTCTCCTTTTGTGCATCCCCAAAAGGCGAAGCAGCGCCAGATCTATGTCTTAAATCGGATGATCAATGAAGAACTTATTACAAACGTAGAGGCAACCGAGGCCATCGATACACAGCTTGATATCAAGCCCAGACGCAACTGGTACATCGAGGAGGTTCCCTACTACACTGAATACGTACGGAAGTATGTGGAGGAAAAATACGGCAGGGATGCCCTCTATAATGAGGGTCTCACAATACACACGGCTGTCAACATCGAGTTGCAAAAGGCGGGCCAGGCGGCCATGAACCACGGGCTACATGAGCTGGACAAAAGGCAGGGGTATCGGGGCCCGCTCAAACACTTGGAACCAGAGCAGTTTGAGGCCTTTTCTCAAGAGATCCAAGATAACCTTGAGAAACACCCGCTGGAAGAAGAAAGCATCATCCAGGGGGTAGTGATTGCAGTAAATGACAGCGAGCAAAAGGCCACGGTTCGCATCGGAAGCGAACAAGGCGACCTTCTTCTTGAGGACATGAAATGGGCAAGGAAACCCGACCCGGAGGTTGCCAACTACGACGTCAAGGTGGAGAAGGTCAGCGATGTTCTCAAGGTGGGCGATGTGATCCTGGCAAGGGTTAAGGCTCAGCAGAAAGAGACCGGGCAATGGGATTTGGCTTTGGAACAGAGACCCGCTGTGGAGGGGGGACTCCTTTGCATGGAGGCTGAAACCGGCTACGTAAAAGCTATGATCGGGGGTCGGGACTTCAAATTAAGCCAGTTTAATCGCGCCATACAAGCAAGGCGTCAGCCCGGGTCGGCCTTTAAACCGATTATTTACGCCGCTGCCCTCGATAAGGGCTATACGCCTGCAACCATTATCATAGATTCCCCAATCGTTTATGAGGATACGGAAAACGAATTCATATGGAAACCAAGGAACTACGAAGAAAAGTTTCACGGCCCCACTCTTTTCCGGACTGCGCTGGCCAAGTCCCGAAACGTAGTTACTATCAAGATTCTCAAGGATATCGGTTTAGATTATATAATAGAGTATGCCCGAAAACTGGGCATCCAGTCCGAGCTCACCAGGGACCTTTCTCTGGCACTCGGCTCATCAGGCACCTCACTACTTGAGTTGGTACGCGCTTATGCCATTTTTAACAATCAAGGATATCGGGTAAAGCCATGTTTTATCACTAAGGTAGTAGATAGGGACGGGAATATTTTAGAAGAGAATCAGCCTGAAAGCGAAAAAGTTATTGAGAAGAGCACGGCGTATATCATTACCAATCTCCTCCAAGGAGTGGTTCAGCACGGAACCGGCTGGCGGATCAAGGCCCTTGGTCGGCCTGCAGCAGGCAAAACCGGTACAACCAACGAACTCCACGATGCCTGGTTCATAGGATATACCCCAATCTACGTCACAGGGGCTTGGGTGGGATTTGATAAAGAGAAACCACTCGGCATTAACGAAACGGGTTCTCGGGCTGCCAGTCCCATTTGGCTGGAGTTTATGCAGGCAGCCCTCAAGGACAAGCCAGTACGGGTTTTCCAGGTGCCGGATGGTGTGGTCTTTGCCAAGATAGATGCAGAGACCGGGCTCCTGGCAGTCCCGGAATCAAATGAGACCGTCTTTGAATGCTTTAAGGAAGGAACTGTTCCGACCGAATACACGAAAAAACCCGGTTCTATCACTGAACCGAGCCAGTTTTTTAAATCAGATATGTAATAAGAGCTGATAGCTCATAGCTCAAAGGTGAACAGCCTTCCTTGTCTTTTCAACTATGAGCTGTCAGCTATCAGCTATGAGCTATTTTACGGAATCCGCACTCTTCGGTTTTCCACCTCTTCCAGCAAGTCCTTAGACGTGTAAAGGACCACGAATTTTTCTTCCAGTGCTCTGACCAGGTCCCTGAGCTTCTCTTCCGGCAAGGCGCTGCTGCGCATGTAAACATTACGACGTCCCTCTTCTGCGGTTTCGCGTGTGGATAGAATGCTTACAATGCGCCCCCCATAGAAGCGTATCGTGTCGGCTGCTTCACGGAGCGAACCCGAGCGATCCTCCAGGCTGAAGGCAAATTGAATGCCGCCGGTATAGACTCCAGCAATATTGATCAGGACCTTGAAAATGTCGGTTTGTGTGATAATGCCGATCAGTCTACCCTTATCGTTAATAACCGGAAGCGATGAGATCTTGTTCTCAAGCATCAGAATCGCAGCAAATTCCACTGTCTCGTCCGGCCTGACATACGCCAGATTTGTAATCATCAGGTCCTTAATCTTGATGGAAGAAAGAAGATAATTCAACTCGTACACATCCAGCGTGGTTGCCTTCGATGGTGCGGCGTCTTTCAAATCCCTGTCACTGACAATACCAACCAGTTCGCCCTTCTTGTTGACCACAGGCAAGCAGCGGACCTTTTTTTCCTTCATGATAATCGACGCCTTCATAATGGAGGCGTCCTCATCTATGGTGATGACATCAGTCGTCATCCACCCCTGCACTAGCATAGAAGTTTCCTCCTTATTGTGTGTTTACACCGTTCAAGAAACCACCCACACCGCCATATCCCTTGCCTGCTGGACGATCTTATTGGAGACACTTCCAAACAGGAAACGTTCTGTGCGTGAGACCCCACGACGACCGATCATGATGGACCCGTAGCCACCCTCCCTGGCCTCCTTCATAATGGTTCGGGCAACACCTAATGCTTTTGTTACAAGACGGGTCTTTATGGCAAAAGCGGGAACATTATTTTGTATTAAAAAGGTCTTAGCCTGAGAAAGCAACTCTTCGGCATCATCTATTACCCTCTGCTCAATGGTGGATTCAAGCTCTGACAGTCCTGTCCACATCAAGGTCGTATCCCCCACAATCAGTGGGGCAACGGCATGCAAGATGGTCACCTCCATGGGACCTGCCTCAGCGAGAAGCCATGCGACATGGTCTAGGACACGTTTAGAATTCGGAGAACTATCCACTGGTACCAGAAGCCTTCGAGAGTCTATCTTGCCATGTATTATGCACAGAATCGGCCCTTTGGTGTGCTGGAGCACCTTGTGTGTAACATTTCCCATTAAGAACTCTTCTATAGCGCTTGTACCATGACGTCCCAGCACTATCCCATCATATGTGCCTTCCTGTTCCAGTGCCAGGATATCCCGGGCTACACCTGCAGAGAGCTCCTTGACCAGGGTGCGGATATTTTCCGGGTGAATGCCCGCCCCGGTCAAGATCCCCGTGGCCTCCTCCAGCACGAAGTCTGCTTTGTGCCGATTTTCCTTATGCACTTTTTCCGCGAAGTCTTGGATTTGCAACATCTCGGCCATACTTTCCCCTGGTTCCAGAAAAAGAGCAGGGATGTCAGGAAGTATATAGAGCAGGTCTATCTTCACCCGCGTACCTTTCCTCAAAATGAATACGAGATATTTAACCACGTCCATGCTTGCAGGCGACCCATCGATTCCTACTAGAATATGTTTTCCCATGTCAGTTATCCGTTATTTGTTGTCCGTTTCACGATCCGCGAACGAAATCCGAAACTCGAATATCGAAACTCGAAACAAATTCAAATGACCGAAATATCAATGACCAAAAC
>JAIWEZ010000112.1:0-7542 GCA_048631945.1 Gammaproteobacteria bacterium
GGTCGTCGAGGCATAAATATAATTTATCACTCTTTCACTTGACTGGCTATCAAAAAAACGTGGTCTGTCCCCTATTTTCTATTATTTTCTTGTTCCTATTTTCCCTTTTTCCGATGTAGTGTATGCAGTCAGTTGCGATGAAGGCTTGCAGACGTTCATTTGCATATACTGTGGGCCGCGCCGTGGCACTGGTTGCAGGTTGCGAATTTGTCCAGTATGGCGGTGTTATGAGGGTCGCCATGGCACTCCCGGCACCTCACAAATGTTCGATGTTTTTCAACATGGCATTTTGTGCAGCTTACGGCCGTGTGTTTTGTGTTGCTCTGCTTCAGCGCCTCGTAAGCTTCCAGGTGACAACCCGTGCATGCCTTTGAAGGAGTATCCGCCGGATAAGCAACCTGAAGGGCCTTGTGAGGTTTATGGCAGGTCAGACAGTCGGCCTGTGTCATTCCCTTTGTGTGGGGCTGGTGACATTCCAGGCATTCAGGAACATATCTATGCCTTGAATGATGACATGAGATGCAGTAGATGTCAGTGTGCTGGGTTATGTATGTCTTCATCTCCCTGTCTACCCCCGGATGGCACACGGAACATCCCTGTTCCAGGGCACGACCTGCCGGGATGTCCATGGGCGCGTGCACTTCAGTGTGGCATCCGGAACATTGCGGCAGATCTTCACCATGCACGAGATCGTGACATGCGTCGCATTTGGGAACCACTTCCTCGTATGGCGCCTTTCCCGGATAATACATGTGGAATTCCACATGGCATCTCCTGCAGTTTATCCTGTGCCCGCCCCCTTTGTTCTTTATAAGGCAATAAATCCGTGTATGACACCGTGCGCAGTCGTGCGGTTTTAACGGTTCAATCTCTATATCGTACAAGGTGGATACATTTTTTTGGGCACCAGGCTCAGGAGGAATTGTCGGCACACATCCTACAAAACCAAGGCAGAGAGAGATTATGCCCGCAGCAAAAATCATCCATAGAGCAGACCTAACCCGGATAAACCGGAATTCTTTAAAGGTCCTGGATAAGTACCTTAACAGCTGCGTGTAACTATTTAAAAATATTTCACCTTTTTGATTTTTTGCCACTCATTGCAGTACCCCCTTGAGGGGTATAAAAAACAAGAAAATTACCACTAAGGTACTAAAAATCTCCCATCTTGTTCCACACCTGTTATTCGACGGCATAGGGACCTCCGGTAGCGCCCATGTCATTTCTTTTTGTGCCTTTTGACGGGGGAAAGGAAGTGTCATCATGGACGGCTGTATCCCTTCCGGCATCTATGGCCGGTGATTCATCTTGAAGCCGGAAGTTGTACCTGTCCGGGTCCACGAAAAGCGGTTCACGGATCAAGTCTCCTTTTCCTCCGCCCGAACAGCCTGCGAATTGCTCTTTTTCGGCCCAGAAAGAGACTGAATCCCTGTCGCGGCAGGCGCCTGTATCACCATTGGCATACAGCAGATTGTATGAATATCCTCTGCATCCCTTAGTCATTATACCGGTAGTGTAGTTGTAGGCAATAATGTTGTTCATTATCATGGTCCTGCCCTTGCCGTCATTTCTAATGCCGGCCCCCCGTCCCTTGCTGCCGTTGGATACGACGGTATTGTTTATAATCTCAATGTTCAACGTCTCGCTGGTCTGGCTGCCCCAGAGACCGCACACAATACCGGAGTACTGGTTGTTAAAAATCCGGTTGTTTCTAATGCCCATACTCCCGGTAATTCCATTAACAACATGAATTCCGGGCCCGCGGTTAAAACTCACCCTGTTTTGATAGATATCGACCTCAGGCGGTATGACGGACTCGGCAAAGATAATTCCGACCGTCCCGTTATCGTGGATTTGATTCCTCGCGGCTGTCAGCCGTGTACTGTTTTTTACACTGATCCCTGCCTTTTTATTTTCATATATGATGTTCCCAGCCACAACCAGATCAACCTTGCTGCTCCCTGGTTGAGGCAGAGATCTTATCCCCGCCTGATCATTTAAGTATATTCTGTTATCGGCAATCCTTACTTTTATCACGTGATTCTCTTTTTTCTTGCTGCTCTCTATCCGCACACCGGCCATTTTGTTTTTGTAAATCCTGTTCTCTTCTATGGCGGCGTATCCGGCTTCGGTGATTTCTATTCCAGCCTTTTTGTTATCAAAGACGCTGCATCCGGTTACCGTGACCTCTCCCTCCCTGTCAACACGGATTCCCGCCCTACCATTGGAATAGATCCTGCACTCTCTGATGCTTGCGGGAATACTTCCTCTTATCCTGATACCGGCAAGATCATTTTCATACAATTCATTCTCCTCAATCAAGGCGAAATCGCGTTTTGTATTGCCTGGGACGCTTTCAGCCGCCTGACAACCGGTCAGAGACCATCCATGAATAACCTGAGACAGGATGGGCGCTGAGCAGGTCTTCGGTTCAGGCTGAAAACCGGTTGCAATAACGATCAGAATAAGAGCTATAGATAGAATTAACTTATACATAAAGCCAATCTCATTTTCTTATGCAAAAACTAAAAAAAATATTTTGTCAGCCCGACGTGGAATACAGTTTTTTCTATCCATGCGGTCCCATCCGCCGGCTTGATTACCGGAACCTTGATTCCAAGTTCTGCCTCGAATTCTTTAGGCAAAGAGAGCTTCAGACCCGTGGACACAAAGAGTGTATGCCCTCCTTTTTCTACAAAAACGGCATCATGGTACTCCGTGCCGCCCGGCAGAGGATTAAAGGGCTGGCCGATAGTGGGCGGTCGTCCCCACATTGTCTGGTAGGTCTGCTCCATTTCGTAGCTGCCCCTCCATCTGTAGTTCAGTTCGATACTTGATACCAGATTGGGAAAACATTGAAAGAGAAACGCAATATCACATTTAAATTCATCTGCGGCCTGGTTTCCATCCGTGATCATATACGAGATATCTCCATTAATCACCAGCGATTCCTTTACCCATGTAAAGGCTATGCCCGGCGTAAAATGAAAACTCCCGGAGCCAAGCGGTATCCGGCATGAGAATTTCCCGTCTTTACCCTCTGCGTCTTCATCGCCTGTCGGAATATTTACCAGCATAAAGCCCGAGATATGCGTTTTTCTTCTTCCCCACAGGTGATATTTCGTCAGAAAAATCGTATCTCCAAGTCCGGTCACATAAGGATCAGCGTCTATCCCCGCTTGTTCTATCGGGACCTGGGCCTCTTTTTGTGTCAGATAACGCTCAGCGCCTATCTCTATCTCTGGTTGCATCTGGGCGCGGGCCGCTTGTCTGGAAGATTGATACGTCTCTCTTCTTCCCCACAGGTAATATTTCGTCGGAAGAAACGTATCTCCAAGTCCGGTCATATAATTCTCAGCCTCTATCCCTGTTTGTTCTATCCGGATGTGGGCCTTTTTTCGGAAAAACTTGGGAATCAGACCGATCGTAAGATTATTGGTCAATCCATACCGTATGCCAAAAATCCATGCATGCACGGTTGTTTCCCTCTTGGAAGGGGCGTATGCAAGAGACGGCACCTCGTCGCCTGCGAACAGTTCCTCGGTCAGATCCGATTCCTGCTTCCAGTAGTTGTATTGAAAATCAACAAGGAATGAACCCTTGGGAAGGGTCATGCCGGGCATCCTCGTAAAGATGGAGATGGGTATCCGGTCCAGATGATCCTCAAAGGCATAATCATACATGCCTGATCTTTTACGTATGTATTTGAGCTGGTTTTGTGCATCAAGGGAATCAGGATTAATCCTGACGGCAGTTATGAATTCTTCCTCGGCAAGATCATATTTGCCGAGCATTCTATAGATATCACCAAGATTATTGTGTGGTTCAGCGTACAGCAGTGTTCTGGATGCCTCTTCAAATTCTTTGGCCGCGATGTCATATTCACCCCGGCTCTTGTATACCTCGCCCAGCCTGTTATGTGCCTCGGCAAAACCCGGACATAATTCGATCGCCCTCTTGTAATATAAGGCCTCTTTCTCTGAATTATCCATCAGATCCAGACCACGGTCATACCATGTTTGCGCCACCTCACAGTCATCGGCTGCCGCCATGTTTGCCGGCACAAGGCATGACAGTACAATCACCAGTATGATCAACAGATTTATGTCGGTTCGACAGACCGGATCACTTCCTGTTTGTATGAATATTCGGTTTTTATTCAACATGGCGTTTTTGTGTATGGAATGACGTTTCTCCCGAAAAAAGAATTTCCCGGTCAGACCGGGCATTATCTGACCTCCTGTGCCCGACTGCCCGGCCGCTTTGACAAACTCTATTTAGAGATCACGTAATGATATCCGATATCCACCATCCCCGTATCGCTTGCTTCATCCGTTCTTGTGGCGCTTTTTGCTAAGCCGAGTTGTGCGGCGGTATTGGTTCCTGCATCCACGCAGGGGCTATCCGTGTCCTGACCGGATGTTTGTTGACTCAGACGATAGTTTTCTTGTTTTTCCGAAGCAGCGCGCACAAACAGGGGGTCTTTGGAAAGATCTTTGTCGCCCTGGGAACAGCCATTGTAATCTTTTTCATTGTTCCATACATTATTGTTCTTATTGATAAGAGTGGCGCCGGGCGCGGGAAAGAGTTCGGTCCCGACATAATTTGCAATCCCGTTGAGCCTGTTGTTGGTTACGATATTGTTTTCCACCACAGCGGTAAATGAAGCCGGAAAAGGATAGCCGAACACAAGCCCTCCCCCTCTGAATTCCTTGACATGGCGATGATTATTGGAATCAATAGTATTGTTTGAAATTATTACCTTGCTGAGGTTAAATGAGGTTATGCTGACGCCGCACTGGTAATTGTCAAAGACAAGGTTGTTTTTTATTGTGATTGCGTCGCCGGTAAATCCTCTGACCGTGGAAACAGGACTGATCACAATACCGATGACGTTATCATGGATATGGTTTCCCTCAATATGAGGAGAGGCCACTTCTCTCGTACCGATTCCAATTTGATTTTCATAGATATGATTTCTTTCGATCCGAGGCGCTGCAAGCCCCCTGGAACCTACTCCGACCATCCGGTTATTATAGATGCGGTTTTCATATATACGGGCCTCGCTGCCTCTCCCATTGCCGATTCCTATTGTATTATCGTAGATCTCATTATTGTGTATCCTTGTCTTGGCGGTCAGTATGTCTATCCCGTGTATACCCAGGCCGTTATGATGATTGCCGCGGATCTTGTTGTTGCAGATAACCGGAGCGGAGTCCCATACATTGATCCCGTGCCCCATGGGCCCTCTTCCGCCTCCGGTGACAATAAACCCTTCAATCCTTCCGGCCTTGTCTCCAAGGTAAGGAACCATGATGGTGTTTATATCTCCATCTTTGTTTCCCCCGTCTATCACAGGCCATCCTATGCCTGTCAGGTTCACGGGCTTATCAATGAATATGTTCTCTTTATAAACGCCTTTCTGCACGATTATGTCATCCCCCGGAGCGGCGGCGTCCACTGCGGTTTGTATGGTAGGATATTCACCAGGCACATTTCTTTTTCTATCCGCCATGCCATGTCTCGTGTTTACATAGACTGTGTCCTTGATGCTGTCTATTTTTCCGTCGTTTACGATCAACCGGACTTCATAACATCCGAATGCATCAACAAGAAGAGTGGGATTTACGGCGCTGGGATCGGAAAGCCTGGTCCGGCTCGCAGAAGGTTTGAAAACAATTTCCCAACTGTATTTGAGTGAATCGCCGTCAGGGTCGCTGCTGCCGCTGCCGTAAAGGGTTACAGTGTCGCCTATGGAGACGTCATAGATGATATCTCCGGCACCGGCCTTTGGAGGGTGATTGCTGAGCGCGGTTATCTTGACGGTATCCGGATCACTCGGCTTGCCCCATCGATCCTTTACCACGAGCTGAACAACATAATCGCCGCAAAGATCCGCTTTAAATGTGGGGTTGAATCCCTTGGGATCGGAAAGCCCGGCCCTGCTCGCCTTTGGCTTGGAAACAAATCTCCACGAACAGGATATCGAATCTCCGTTCGGATCAATGCTGCCGCTCCCGTCCAGGGTCACCTTGTCTCCGGCATATGCCTCTTGTGAAGGACCGGCAGAGGCCCTGGGCGGATCATTTGATTTTCTCTCTTCTTTAACGGAAAAAGGGCCGCCGTAAACCCCCATGTCATTTACGGATAAACCAAGGGACGGGGGGAAATGGACATCGTGATACACGGAATCAGGATCCCCGGCATCAATGGCCGGGGAGGCGGACTGTAGATGATAATCATGATTGGCCGGGTCCACAAACAATGGATCAGCCATGATATCATGGAATTTCCGGCAGCTCTCCTCGTCCCCGTAACCCCCGTATTGTTGTCTAAGGCACCAGAGATAATTCGGGTCCGAGCCCTGCGTCATATTGTTGAAAAAAAGCAGATTATAGGAATGCCCTTTGTCTGTCGCCTTGATGCCGGCATCACGATTATAGGCAATAATATTGTTTTTTATGATCGGTATCGAGGAGGGGTCTTCAATTGCAACACCTGCCTGGAGGTTTGCCGTTATTGTGTTGTTGATTATGTTGATGGGCGTTTTTGCACACAGGATACCGGCAAACTTATTTTCGTAAATAATATTGTTGCAGATAGTCCCGGTTGCCTCCTTGACGTCCATACCGCCCTCTCCGTTGTTGTGTATGACGTTGTTTTTTATGTCAATCCGGGAAGAGGGCGTGCCTTCGACGTCAATCCCGGCCAGCTTGTTTTCCCTGATCGTGTTTCCCGTAATTTTGAGAAAGCATCCTGTTTCAAGATAGATCCCGGTCTCTTCATTATTGGAAATGACATTATTTGTTATAATGGCTGAACTGCCGCTGCAGTAGATTCCCATGGGCGCGTTTGACTTGATTATGTTATTGATTATGGTCGGAGAGGTTGACACACATTCTATGCCCCCGCCTGTTGTGGAATCCGGGTCAACAGGGGTTGCGTTGAGAATGGTAAATCCGTCCAATACGGCATCATCGGCGCCGCGCACCACGGAACCGATTTTCCGGCTTCCGTCTATTATAGTCTCATAAACAGATGTGTCCCTGCGTGAGAAATCTCCATTCCATCCCCCTTGTATGGTCACACCCGCCTTCATGACAATGTGTTCATGATAAGTCCCTGCGGATACCCGTACCTTGTCCCCCTTCCCTGCGGCGTCAACCGCCTTTTGAATCGCGGAATAGTCTGTGGGAACACGAAGGTCTGCGCCCCGTGATTCCCTTGCAAAGCCAAGTCCGGCAAACAATACCGCAAGAAAACAGCATGTTACCAGGATTGATGGCGGATATGATTTCAACGCCCTGTTTGTCACGGTTTCTGTCTCCAAGAATACGCTTAAGGGAGGTGGGAATAAATAACTTACCCATATAGCGCTCAGATTTAGGTCAGGTTTGATCAAGTAACCACTTTTAAAACCGCAGGCATAGCTGGGCTACGTTGAGGATTTTAAAAGTGGTTACTTGATCGAAGATGGCCTGAAGATGGGATGGTAGATGGGTAAGTTATTTATTTCCACATCCCTTATACTTTTGCTTATTA
>JAIWEZ010000113.1:0-7441 GCA_048631945.1 Gammaproteobacteria bacterium
ACTCATTGACCATCATGAATGCCGTAATGGGGTTACTGGCCGTGCTTTTTGCTTACCAGAATCGCATTCATGAAGCCTATCTTTTTCTGATCGGCGCCGCGATTTTTGACAAACTCGACGGGGCTCTGGCTCGAAAGCTGGGCCTGACGGAACCCCTTCACGTACAAAATCGGGCACATCACATCAGCCTTGGAAGTATTCTGGATGACATTGCAGATGGCGTTAGCTTCTGCATTGTTCCGGCCTGGATCTTTTATTTGTTGCTTGCCGACGTTTCGGATCCCGTGATCCGGCAACTTCCGGTGGGGCTGGTGGCCGTGCTATATATCCTTATGGGGATTGTCCGGTTGATTTACTTCACTATTGACCGCACCCCGATTCCCGGATTTTTTAAAGGAATGCCGACTCCGGCCGCGGCGTTGCTGGTGGCCGCACCCTTAATCATGTTCAACCAAGCCGTCGGGGATGCCTCGGAATGGGCTCGTTACTGGGGCATTCTCTGTTTTGGTTTGATGATTTTTTCAGCGATTATGATGAACCTTTATCCCATACGCTACCTGCATCTTGGCCGCTTTATAGACAGACATTCCTGGTTTGGTCGTCTGAACATGCTGCTACTGGTCATCTTCATATTTACACCCTATCTGGGATACGCCGCTCTAATCTATATGTTCCTGTATGTCCTCTCGCCCCTGGTCACCCGCCGCATCCTGCCGAAAACAAGTTAGTGTCCATCCATAATCGGAAATTCATATGGCAAAATATTTTATTAACAATTTTACTCACGGGAAGGAGGAAGCATGAAATTCGTTGAAAACAAAGGGTGGAGCCCTTATTTGGCTGGCGCTCTGGCCGGCATTGTAATGATTCTGTCGGTATGGATTGCGGGTAAATATTTCGGGGCATCAACTACCTTTGTCCGATCTGCCGGTATGATCGAAAAAGTTTTTAGTGCCGAACGAGTTAAAAAAATGGATTATTTTATTAAAAAAACCCCGAAGGTCGAATGGCAGTTGATGTTCGTGTTCGGTATTTTTCTTGGATCACTGATCTCATCAGCGATCTCTCGAAATTTTAAGTGGCAGGCCTTACCGGAGATGTGGGAGCGCAGATTCGGTCGGAGTAAAATAAAGAGAGGCGTTACGGCATTTATCGGCGGAATAATCGCCATGTTCGGCGCCCGCTTAGCCGGAGGGTGACCGAGTGGACACGGGCTGAGCGGTTCGGTTCAGCTAGCGGTAAGCGGATTTATTGCTCTGATCTGCTTCTTTGTCGGCGGAATAATCATGGCACGGATATTATATGGAGGAGGTCGACGAATATGAAAGAACTTCTATACGGTCTTGTCACAGGCATCATGTTTGGTTTTTTACTTCAGAAGGCGAGAGTTATTCGATATGACAAGCAAATTGGGGCACTTCGGTTTATGGATATGACTATCGTAAAATTTATGCTGTCAAGCGTTTTTGTTGGTGCCGTTGGAGTGTATGTATTAAAAGATCTGGGTTTGGCCAAGCTCTCTGTTAAATCCACCGTTTTGGGCGGGGTCATTCCCGGAGGTTTAATATTCGGTATTGGATGGGGTTTGCTGGGGTATTGTCCGGGAACCTCCGCCGGTGCTGTGGGTGAAGGAAGATGGGACGGAATATGGGGAATTTTGGGAATGTTAACCGGGGCCGCCCTTTATGCCGAAGCGTTTCCCTATCTAAAAAAGACAGTTTTAACATGGGGTGATTTCGGCAAAATTACCTTGCCGCAAGTTTTAGGAATCAATCATTGGGTAGTTATTACCATATTTATCATTAGTGGATTGATGCTTTTTTATTGGTTTGAAAAAAAAGGACTGTGAAAATGGAAGAATATGCATTAAGTTAGCAAATCTTACAGGGAGAAACGGTCATGTCAGAAAAGCGGATCGCATTGAAATCCGATTGGGAAGCAATTTAAGAAAGGTTTTCCAATACTGTCCGCGGACCCATATATGGGTATCGGCATTAAATATGATAATCTAAAAAAGGGAGATAAAAAGATGAGCAAAAACAAAACATTAGGTATATTTTACCTAATTGTTATAATCATAAGCCTTTTTCTGATTACTGCTTGCGCCGGCACCCCGAGCAGTCCGGAAGCAGTGCCCGGCATGGTAAGTGCTGAAAACCCGGTGGAAATGGTTAACCGTCTAGGTGGGCACATCGCCGATGCTCGCAAAAATCAGCTGAATGTGCTTTCACCCACCTGGTACGCTAAGGCTGAGAGTTCCTATCTAAAAGCTAAAAATGATCTTGAAAAAGGCAAAGAGCTTTCGGACGTCCGGAAATATGTTAATACTGCAGAAACGCAACTTCAAAAAGCAGAAGAAATGGCTAAAATATCTCGAACTACCTTAAGCGAGCTGATTGAAGCAAGGAACAAGGCTCGTGTTGCCGGTGCTACGGATTTGGGCAAGGATTATGTGGCGGCGGAGAAAAGGTTTCTCGGCCTCACTCAAGCCATAGAGAATAATGATTTGCGTTATGCTCAAAATAACCAGAAAGAGCTTTCTGACGTGTTCCGTCAACTGGAAATCCGGGCAATTAAGGAAAAAACCATCGGTGAGGTCCGCACGCTCATCGACCAGGCCGAAAAATCCGGTGCTAAGAAAATAACACCGAGGTCATTTGCCCTGGCCCAAGAAAAATTGAAGGAAGCCGATGAATTCATCACCGAAAATCCTTACGATAAAGATACCATGAAGAAGAAAGCCGATGAGGCTCTGTCTATGGCCAAGCGGCTTCATCCCATAATGGATCAAAGCCGGAAGATCAAGCCCATGCCCCCTGAACAGGTCTCCTTATGGATGGAAGAAATCCTGCACAAAATGACCCGTAAACTGTCGGCTCCGGATATGCGGGATCAGGACTTTGAGGTTCAGGTGGAGAATATTCTCGGCACCGTAGAGACGCTGAAGTCTGATCATGATTTCATGATGGTCAAGGTAAATTCCCAGCAGCAACAAATGGAAATTCTGAATCAGCGCATCGGTCTGCTCGATAAACAGACTCGTAGAGGCCAGGCCGAAAAAGAGTTCAATCAACGATACAATGAGGTCCAGACATTTTTTGACAGTGACGAGGCTGAAGTTTACAAACAAGAAAACCAGTTGGTCATCCGTTTAAAGGCCATTAAATTTCCGGTGGGCCAGAGCATCCTTATGCCGGGAACTTATACTCTGCTGAGTAAAGTGCAACGGGCCATCAGAACCTTCGGTGAACCTCAGGTGGTGGTCGAAGGTCATACAGACAATACCGGTTCGGATGAAGTTAACGAGTACTTGTCCCAACAAAGGGCCGAAGCAGTTATGGAATACCTGATTGCCAATAAGACCCTGCCGTCCGATAAAATTATGGCTGTTGGATACGGATCGGTAAGGCCTCTGGCATCCAATGAGACATCCCAAGGACGGGCCATCAATCGCCGCATCGATGTGGTTATTACGCCCTTGGTAAAGCCGGTGCCCTGGACCCCATAGCTACCAAGCTGAACAAGGTCTATAAAAAAACTTCAGTTATGCTTTTACCGCGCACTTGCAGCTCGGAACCAAGACTTGTTAAAGAGGCTCTCCGACCGGGGTGAGGTCAGGGAGCAGATAACCATGATTGATACAACTACAGATACTGGTGGTCCTAATATGGCTGCCAAACGTTGGCGACGGTTACTCCTCAACCGGTGGATGCTGGCCGGGGTCGGGGCAGTTTCACTGTATGCTCTGCTTGGCTTTTTGCTGGCCCCCTGGCTATTCAAACGCTATGTGAACAATTATGCCGTAGAAAAACTCAAGCGCAAAGCATCAATCGTCGAAGTTCGCGTCAACCCCTTCCTATTCACATTTGATGCCCAAGGCTTTGTGCTCAAAGAAGCGGACGATAGCCCCATTATCGGCTTCGGGCGCATGTTCGTAGACTTCGAGCTTTCGAGTCTCTTCCGATGGGCGTGGACGTTTGCAGACATTCGAATAGAACGACCGGTATTGCACATGGAGATTCGGCACGACGGCCGTCTCAATCTCGCAGCGCTTTCTGACAGCCTGCCTAAGTCGGAGGGTTCTCCCACCGAAGTCCGTCGCCCGCCTCGGCTGTTGGTGCAACACGCCGAACTCATAGACGGCAGCTTCACCTTCAGCGATCGTTCCGACCTTACTCCTGCCACCGAGACCTTCGCGCCTCTCAACATCGAGTTCAAAGATATATCTACACTTCCGGATCGCAAAGGCCCATACACCGTCAGGGCCAACCTGCCCGGCGGCGGCACGGTCGGCTGGAGCGGCCAAGTATCTTTGCACCCTATTTTTTCCCAGGGCCGGTTAAGCGTGTCCGGCTTTAAGCTGGCCACAGCGTGGAAATTTGCACAGGACGAGTTGCGCCTTGCCGAGCCGACGGGTGAGATGGACTTCAGCACCCGTTATCGATTCGATTATCGAGAGCACAACGCTTTCTTAGTGTTAAAGGACTCAAAGCTCGCGCTAAAGGGCCTTGTGCTCACGGAAAAGGGCAGGAGTACCCCTATACTTGCTCTGGAAGCAATTGAAGTCGCCGGCATGGGCTTTGACCTTCATGCACGGGAGGTTATGGTTCCGAACATCACCGTGCGTGACGGTAGAATTGCAGCATCGGTCAATGAGGAGGGGGTGTTTAACTGGCAGGAGCTTGTTGCACGCCGGGAATCCGGGGACGTGACTAAGCCCATCCCCGGTGCTTCTGCATCCGCCGGTCGGCCGTGGCGCATAAAAGCAGGCGCGGTTAACGTGGAAAACGTTGCATTGGATTATACAGACCGCAGTCGCGCGACTCCTTTGACCCTGGCCGTTGGCGGGGTTAATATTCTGTTGAATGCGTCGGCAGAGGTTGGCTCCGGACCGGCAAAAGCCTCTGTGGATGGTTTGAAGGTGAAAATGAACCGCGTCGCGTTTTCCGAGACCGGCGATGACATCCCTCTCATCGCGATAGACACCCTTGCGCTGGATCATGGCTGCATCGATATGGGCAATCGTTCGATAATACTCACACGAGTGGCTGCAACCGGCGGGGGAACACGCGTGGTGCGCGGCAAAGACGGTCGGATCCGGCTGGCTGAGATGCTGGCTCCCGGCGACCGGGGCAAGTTGAAGCGCGAGATCATCGAGACCGGTGAGAAGGCTCGATCCGAGGGCAAGCCCTGGTCTTTTAGGCTTGATGCGTTTGATTTGAACGGTTTCAGCGCGGCACTGCAGGACCGTACCATTGACCCGGCCATTGTTTACGACCTGCAAGATATCCGCGCGTTGTTAAAAAATCTCACCAACGACGGCAAGACGCCGATCAACTTTGATGCCCAGCTCAAGGTGGCGCAGGGTGGAAGTGTAAAAGTCAACGGCCAAGTCAGCCAGGTCGGAGATCATGCCGAAGCACGCGCGAAGATTGTGGGGGTAAGCCTAAAGCCGCTGCGTCCGGCCTTAGCCAAATTCACATCCCTCGCGCTCGAGTCTGGAAAAGTTGCCGTGTCGGCCCGCGTGAGATATCGCGCTGGTAAATCCGGCCCACAGGTGCGCGCCGACGGTTCCGTAAGCGTAGACAGGCTCAGGCTAAACGAGGCCGGCACCGGCGAACGGTTCCTTGAATGGAAGGCCATGTCCGCTAATGGACTGAAGTTTGGACTGTCGCCCCATGGGCTGCAGATCGAGGAGGTGAGGCTACTGGAGCCCGGCGCCAAGGTTGTTATCTTCAAGGACCGCAGCATAAATTTGGTCAAGGCGATAAAGGCCCCGGATGTGGCCGGTGCCGAGAAAACACCGCACCTAAAACAGGTCCCGGCCGTCGTGCCGCACACAAAGCAGACGCTTTTTCCGGTGAGCATCGAGCGGGTTCGCGTGGAGAAAGGCGTTGTTGATTTTGCTGACCTCAGCCTTGTACTGCCGTTTGCCACCCAGGTGACTGACTTTAACGGAGGTGTTGCGGGCATTTCTTCTGATCCTGCGAGCCGCGCCTCAGTTACGCTCGAGGGCAAAGTCGACCAATACGGACTCGCAACCGTGGAGGGCAGGTTGAGTCCGTTCACGCCCAAAACATTCACTGACATCGCCGTGTCGTTCCGTAACGTGGAGATGACGCCGCTCAGCCCATACAGCGCCACGTTTGCCGGGCGCAAAATCGCATCCGGCACGCTTAGCCTCAACCTGGAATACAAAATCCAGAACAGCGAACTTCTTGGAGATAATGAAGTGGTGTTGGAACAGTTCACGCTCGGCGATCGGGTGGAGGCGCCGAATGCGGTCAACTTGCCGCTGGATCTGGCTATTGCACTCCTTACCGATGCTGAAGGTAAAATCAATGTGGCAGTACCGGTGCATGGCAACTTGGACAACCCGAAATTCAAATACGGGCATGTGATTCGGCAGGCGTTCATCAACCTGATTACTAAAATCGTGACTGCGCCATTCCGAGCGCTGGGTGGTCTCTTGGGCGATAAGAGCGAGCAGATAGACGCCATTTCTTTCTATCCCGGTAGTGACCGCCTTCTGTCGCCGGAGCTGAAAAAACTTAAAAAGGTGGTTGAAGCCCTGGAAAAGCGGCCCAAGCTGAGGCTTGTGGTGCAGGGCCGTTTTGATCCCAAGCTCGATGGTGAGGCGTTGCGTACACAGCAGGTAAAGCGTGCCCTCGCCGGGCAGATGGGCGTGAAACTTGCTCCTGACGAGGAATTTGGGCCGATCGCGTTCGAAAATGCCAAGACCCAGCGAGCTCTGGAGAAGCTGCTTGAGAGGCGGGGTGGAGACAACGCGGTAGCCGATTTCAAAACGCAGTACGAAAAAGTGACCGGCGAGAAGGCCAAACGGGTGAATTCCGCCCTGGCATTTTTCGGCTGGGAGAGTTCAGATACCGCCTTTTACCAGGCAATGTTCAAGGAGTTGGTAAAGCGGGAGCCGCTTATGGACACCGACCTCCGGAATCTTGCTCAGCGGCGCGCGGAAGCCATCGTAAAAAATCTCAAGACGACCGCCGGCCTGGACGTCACGCGGGTGACCGCAGGAAGTTCCGGCCCGGTGGAGAAGGCCTCCACGGAGACCGTCAACACCAGACTTATACTAGACGTCATCAAGGGCTCGCAGTAGATGACTACGGCTGGTACCTTATTGAAAGATAGATGTTGGGCAGGCGAGCGAGCCTTCGCCCTTGATGCCTCAAATCTGGGGCATCCTCGACTTTCGCTCATTTAGGGTTCCACTAATATTCAGAGGTTCGGAGATTTTGAAGTAGGCTCTTACTGACAAAAAAATGTCGCCCATAAAACCATAAGTTCTATGAGCGACATCACACTTTCCCTAAAAATTTTGGCATAGGCTGTTTAGATCAGCACCAAATTTATTTTGCCCTGAAAAACCTGGTCCTTTGGGCCAGGTCAGAGATAGATGGCTCTGCCTTGGGGTTTTGTG
>JAIWEZ010000114.1:0-7416 GCA_048631945.1 Gammaproteobacteria bacterium
AGGAACAAAAAATCCCTGTTGGCGTGCCCGGAAAGGGCCAATCGGTCTGGATTACTCTGGGGTATCTCTTTGCCAGCGAAGTCTGTGATGTGATTGCATTACACGACTGCGATATCGTAACCTATGATCGGCTTCTTCTTGGTCGGCTCATTGAGCCTGCGGCCAATCCGAACAACGATCTTGAGTTTTGTAAGGGCTACTATGCGCGTATCTCCCCTACTGAAATGGAGATGAAGGGAAGAACCACAAGGCTTTTTGTAGCCCCCTTCACAGAGGTTCTGGCAAAAATCATGTACGAACGCCGGCACTATGCGCTGGAAGAATTTTTCCGATATCACCGCGGGTTTCGTTATCCCCTGGCCGGCGAATTCAGCTTTTTGACCCGCCTTGCACGGGCCATAAACATAGCCTATGATTGGGGCCTTGAGGTGAGCACTTTGTCTGAAGTCTATACCCGTCTTACGCCAAAAAAGATCGCCCAGATCGATCTGTGCAAAAACTATGAGCATAAACATCAGATAGTCTCTGAAAAAAATGCTAACACCGGTTTACATCGGATGGTAGTAGACATAGCCAAGTTCTATCTGAACTACATCCGTTCACACGGCATGCAAATTGATGATGCCTTTATCGATATGCTCCAGCATACCTTTTACAACACGGCCTTAAGCTTTGTGAAAAGTTACAGCGACGACGCCGAGTCAAATGACTTGACCTATGACCGGCACCAGGAAGAACTCACGGTCTCGTACTTCAGAGATTTTATTGCCACGGCCTGGGAGCAGGCAAGACAAGAGAAGGTAGGCACCCAGATTCCATCATGGAACAGGGTGACCTATTCTGTGCCGGATATATATGACGATCTGCTGAGGGCCGTGGAAAAGGACAATGCATAAAGCTTGATCCGTATCCGTCAAGCACAACCTCGCGCCAAATCCGATGGAGGGTTTCATGACTGAATCCCTGAGGGTATTGTTTCTTGCCTCGGAGGCAGCGCCGTTTGCCAAGACCGGCGGTCTGGCTGATGTGGCAGGTTCGCTCCCCAATGCTCTCAAGAAGCTGGGAGTCGATGTCAGGGTGGGACTGCCCTTTTATCGAATGGCCAAGGAGGGGAATTTCCAAACCCGAAAGGCCGTTTCAGGGCTTGAGGTTCCCATAGGAAATACCAGGCTAAGAGGTGACGTCCTGGAAACGTCAACCGAGGAAGGGGTTCCTGTCTATCTGTTTGACAGGGAAGACCTTTTTGACCGGCCGAACCTATATGGCACCCCAGAAGGGGATTATTATGACAACCTGGAACGGTTCACCTTTTTCAGCCATGCCGCCCTCCTTTTTCCCAAAAAAGTCGGGTTTCATTTTGATGTGGTGCATTGCCACGACTGGCAAACCGGCCTGATTCCAGCCTATGTTAAGACCCTTTACCGAGCTGATTCTTACTTTTCAAACGTAGCGTCAGTCTTTACCATTCACAATATAGGCTACCAGGGTCTTTTCCCTCCAGACAGGCTCCACACATGCGGCGTTCCTGTAACTGAATTTAACCCTGATGGCTTTGAATTCTGGGGCAAGATCAGCCTTTTAAAGGCTGGTATTGTGTATGCAGATGCGATCACTACGGTGAGCCCCAGATACAGCCGGGAAATCCAGACCCCTGAATTTGGAATGGGCATGGATGGTATCCTTAGAAAAAGATCGACTGACCTTTACGGTATCCTTAACGGGGCTGACTACACTTCCTGGAACCCTGCCACGGATCGGCATATCACGGACCATTACAGCCCCAGTAATATGAGGGGTAAACGGAAATGCAAAGCTGGCCTTATCAAGGAGCTGGGCCTCCATCAGCGCTTTGTAGATCGACCGGTCCTCGGGATGGTGTCTCGACTTGCGGCACAAAAAGGGAGTGATTTGCTGGTCCAGATCGTAGAAGATATCGTAGGGCTGGATGCAGGGCTGGTGATCTTGGGCGCAGGTGAGGATAAATATCAGGCCCTTTTCTTGGAGCTGGCAAGTAAATACCCTGAAAGCGTGTCTGTCACCATAGGGTTTGATGAAGGCCTCGCCCACCGTATCATGGCAGGTATTGATATATTTTTGGTTCCCTCCCGCTATGAGCCATGCGGATTGACCCAGATTTATGCCTTGAAATACGGAACGATCCCTATTGTTCGGGCAACAGGAGGCCTTGATGACACGATCCAGCAGTTTGACCAGAACTCGGGGGAGGGGACCGGGTTCAAATTTGTCCAGTATGAAACAGGGGCCTTTTTGGACCAGATCAAAGAAGCCCTGAAGGTCTTTGAAGATAGACCGGGCTGGATAAGACTGGTGGAGAGGGGAATGCGGGCGGACTTTTCGTGGGAAAAGTCCGCCATGGAATATGTTTCATTATATGAGAAGGTAAGAAAAAGGGCAATCACTAACGGAGAAAGCAATGGCAAAAAGGTTTAAGGAGTTGGCTGCAAAAGACCTGCGGTTGAGCATTGATCCAAATAGCCTCAAGGTTGATTCCACCAAAAAACTTAGTCCTGCCAAGCGAGGGGTGGTGGGACAAAAACGGGCCATTGAAGCCATGAAGTTCGGCATGGGGATGGTCGATCCCGAATACAATATCTATGTAGCAGGAACGACCGACACGGGCGCCACATACATGGCTCGTGCGTTCCTGGAAGAGGTGGCAAAAAAGCAGCCACCGCCACCCGATTGGTGCTATGTGTATAACTTCAAAGAACCTGACAAACCCCGCACCTTGAAATTGCCCACGGGTCTCGGGAAGGATCTGAAAAAGGCCATGGATGAGCTGATTGAGGTCCTTAATAGCGATATACCGACAGCGTTTAGCACGGATGACTATCGCTACAAGGAGCAGGTCCTCAGGCAGGAGTTTGAGAACAAGCGGCGCAAGATCATAGGTGTTCTGAGGGAAAAGGTGGAGGCGGAAGGCTTTTTGTTACAGGTTGACCCTCAAGGGATTTCCATCATACCCGGAAAGGATGGCAAGATCCTCCCCCCGGAGGAACTTGCCAAATATTCCCCAGAGGAAAAGAAGGCCTTGCTGGACAGGGGCGACAAGTTGTCCATGGAGATGAACCAGGCCTTGACAGAGATAGGGAGGCTTGAGTCGGAGTACGTAGAGCTTCGCAAGGAGCTGGATCATAAAGTGGCTCTCGCTGTGGTGAAGAAAAAGATGCAACCCGTCTTGTCAAAGTTTAGGGTCAATACCAATGTCCTTCAGTACCTCGAGGCCGCAAAACAGGACATCTTGGAACATATTGACGATTTCCGGAAAAAGCCTGAGGCAGAAGCCCCCAAAGGGCCCCGTGTCGGTATGCCTTCGCCCCCGGTTACGAACAAATACAGCGTTAATGTACTAATTGACAATTCTGAAGCAAAGGGCGCCCCTGTTGTGTACACCTCAAACCCGACTTACCCGGCTCTTTTTGGCAGGATTGAACGGGAGGCCATCTTTGGCGCCCTTGTTACGGACTTCACCATGATCAAGCCCGGGGCGCTGCACGAGGCCAACGGGGGATACCTGGTCCTAAAGGCGACCGATATCCTGAAATGGTACCTGTCCTGGGAGGCCCTCAAACGGGCGGTCAGGAACAAAGAGGTAAAGATAGAAGACATAGGTGAGATGTACGGGTTTATGACCACCAGGACCCTGAAGCCCGAACCAGTGCCTCTGGAGATTAAACTGGTGATAACCGGCGATCCCTATATTTATGAACTTCTCTACACCTATGATGATCGCTTCAAGCAGATGTTCAAGATCAAGGCGCACCTAGATGACCGGACCGATCGGAACAAAACAAGGATTCGGGAATGCCTTGACTGCCTGGCCAGGTTCTGTGAGGAAGAGGGCCTCAAACATATTGACCGCACGGGGATTGCCAGAATCCTGGAATACAGTATGGAGGTGACCGGCACCAGAGACAAGATAACGCTTAAGCTAGGGACCATTGTGGATATTATCAAGGAAGCCAATTACTGGGCCGTACAGGGGAAAAGGAGGTATATTGGTGCATCCCACGTAGAAAAGGCCATAGAGAAAAAGATCTATCGGTCAAACCTGATTGAAGAGCGCGTCCAGGAACTGATCAAGAAAGACATCTTCTGGATTGAGACCGATGGGCACAAGGTGGGCCAGATCAACGGCCTGAGTATTTTGCAAACGGGTGACCACATGTTCGGCAAACCCGGCCGTATCACTGCCAATGTATCCATGGGAAAAGATGGTGTCATCACGATCGACCGACAGTCCCGGTTGAGCGGAAAGATCCACACCAAAGGCGTCATCATCCTGAGCAGTTATTTGCGAGAGCACTTTGCCCAGGACAAGCCTCTGGCGCTCACGGCCAGCCTCTGCTTTGAGCAGACCTACGGCATGGTCGATGGCGATAGTGCGTCCAGCACGGAACTGTTCGTCTTGCTGTCTGCCATTGCCAATGTGCCGGTCTTTCAAGGGATTGCCGCGACCGGGTCGGTCAGCCAGAAGGGGGAGATTCAACCTGTTGGCGGGGTGACCCGCAAGATTGAAGGGTTCTTTGACATCTGTAGACACAAGGGGCTCACAGGTAAACAAGGCGTCATCATTCCCGTGAAAAGCGTCATGGACCTCATGCTAAGAAAGGACCTGGTGGAAGCGGTCAAGGATGGCAAGTTTCATATCTATCCCATAGGGGCCATTGAGCAGGGGGTCGAAATACTCACAGGCATGAAGGCGGGCAAAATCCGTAAAGATGGAACCTACCCTAAGGGAACCCTTTTCCGGTTGGTAGATGACCGCTTAAAGGACCTGGCTGAAAAGGCCAGAGCGTATACCAAAGACAAACAAGAAAAATAAGTACCTGCTTTAGGAAAAGATCACCTTATAGCTTGCCGTTCATGGTAGGGAAAACGGCCTCTCTTAATCAAATACATCTACCCCTCAAATTGTCATGAAACAATTTTGAGAATCTGGGGTTCGTTTCTTTCGGGAGGCGCAGGAATCCTCTTTGCATAGCCCACAATGATCGGTGCTACAATCCGACAATCTTCAGGCATTCCAATCGTCTTAAGTATCTCAGTATCCCTGACATTCGAGCCCAAGCCAACCCAACAGGTACCCAGACCTCTTGACGCCGCAGAGAACATGAAATAGCAAGCCGCAAGCGTACAATCCACATAGACCGATTGGATATTCTTAGGACCAACAATGTAAACAAGGCATGGGGCGTTATAAAACACGTTGAAGTCTTCTTTTCTAAGAGCCGTCTCGTACTTCTTGATATGAGCATCAGGGTTCTTTTCTATAAACGCGAGGAGATTCTTCTTGCTCTCATTGGAAAGCCTTCTGATCCATTTTTTGTTGTTGACGATCATAAACCTCCATGGCTGCTTATTTTCTGAACTCGGTGCAAGGCAGCTATCCTTTACTATCTCCCTAATGAGCCCCAAGGGTACTTCCCTTTCCTCAAAGTCCCTTATAGATCGCCTCTTCAACAACAGCTCAGAAAAATCGGCCATTTCATTCCCCTGTACTTCTATGATAAGCCTTATCGCCCACAGCCAAATGATTTCGTCGATAACTCCTAATTGACATCAGGGCGGCTCTTTTCCTCGGCAATGACACCATAGATATTGTCTGGAGGGGGGGTGCCCCTTTTTTCAACTGAAACCTCACACTCGGTATAGTGAGGCTTGGACTTGCGGTTACAGGCCACGAGTGCTTTAACTACGTCCCAGCCTATTTGATTCCTTTCCGCCATACTGGTGATTTCTTCCAAGGCCGTTCGATTGTCATATGAAATAGGTCGATAGGGTCTCGATGAAATAAGAGCGTCGTAGACGTCTGCGACAGCGACGATCTCCACCATGGGGTCCGTGAGCCGGATGCCACGGGGATATCCCGAACCATCCCTCCTCTCGTGATGATCCCTGGCCACCCTAACAGCAAGGCTCTGATGGTCCCTGAGGTAATAGCTGAGCAGGACATAGCCTGCTACTGAGTGATGTCTCAGGATGCTCAGCTCACTACGGGTCAGAGGATCGGCCTTATTCAAAATTTGTAACGGAACACAGATCTTGCCAAAGTCGTGGGCAGGGGCTATTGCGG
This sequence comes from Gammaproteobacteria bacterium, assembly GCA_048631945.1. Taxonomy (GTDB): domain Bacteria; phylum Desulfobacterota; class Desulfobacteria; order Desulfobacterales. The sequence goes on from JAIWEZ010000114.1 coordinate 6,098, forward strand.
CCTCCTGAATCAGGCCCCTATGGTCAGATAAGAGCTCCTTTGCCAGGAGTGTTGATACGGCGGATACTACGAGAATGTGGCTATATGTAAGCAAGTCATACTGCTTAAAATAGTCCAGCGATTGCAAAACAGGAACGACAATATTGACACTGTCCAGGAGGTTAAGCAGATCTGCAATTTGTTCCTGGTCGGCAAAGATTACATTGTAAGGGGGTTGGCTGATAAAATTAACCAGATCTTCTTTGACAGAACCGCACATCAGTAAGGAAGAGGCACGATGTGACACGTCCTTGCTTGAAGAGATAAGAGCATCCATAGTCTCTTCAGACAGCACGGTGCCGGCAGGAAGCAACAGTCGGTTGTCCGAAGTGCGAACCGGGTGTAAGAGTTTGAGGTTGGACATGGATTTCCCCCTTTCTCTCTTTAATGCCCAGATAATTAGCCTTTTCCGGTCACGAGAACATTATTCAAAAACCGCTGAAAAAAACCTGTTCCAGGCCAAGGGCCCACTTGTAGATATTCCAATTCTTGTCAATAGTGTAGCCCTGAACCCACTGTTCCTCCCTGCCTTGCTTTGGTACGCTGATTACCATACCAGTACGTCCGAGCAAAGTCATCCATATAACGTTGTGAAAAAAACACTCCACAGAGAAAACGGAGTATTAGCCATAGATAGTGCCAATCACCATGCTCGTCAAATTTGCGGGTTGAGTAGATGGCCTTAACCGATGTGAGTCGAACCAGTTTCTGTCCACGTGTTCGACCCAATAACATCAGGTCCCACAAGAGCTGGACGTCCTCTGCAAAGAGACGGTCCTCGTTGTAACCACCAATCGCCTCGAAATCCTCCCGGCGGCAAAAGGCTACGCCTGTGTCCATGCCGGTAAGCCATACAATGGGAACCATCAACATATAGGTTACAGCAATGCCCAGAGAGATCCTTTGCATTTTTACTCCCGATGCACCGGCTATAACCTTGCCGGTCGATAGGCTCCGGTCAATAGCATTGAAGGTATCAGGGTGGATAATATTGTCTGCATCGACGAATACAAAGACTTGTCCCCGGGCGTTTCGAGCTCCAGCATTGCGAACCGCGGCAATGACGCGCTTTTCCTCTCGCACCACTTGGCAACATCGGATTTGTGCCAAGTCTGCCGTTGAGTCAGTAGATGCGTTATCGACAACCACAACTTCTATGTCGTCCTGTCCCTCAATGTAGCAACTCCGCGCCTTGTCCACACTGTTCAATAGACGAGCCAGATAGGCTTCCTCGTTGAACGCGGGAATGATGAGAGAGAACCGAGGAACTCTACGATAGG
>JAIWEZ010000115.1:0-7374 GCA_048631945.1 Gammaproteobacteria bacterium
ATTGCCAATTTGGCTTCAAATTTTGGATTAGGCCTGACGAAATTGACGCTTTTCTCGTAAATACGCATCCCAAATGCAGTCCGGGGACGAGAATGGAACCTTGAACCCCTGAACCTTTGAACCCGTGAACGCCTATATCTTTTTAAACCGCATCATGGAGATGCCTTATGTTTCTTCTGTCTCTTCCGACAATCGTGAGTATATCAATTGCGAGTATAGTGTTTTCTTCGTTTTCAGTCGCTTTATACTATTTGGTCCATCTGGGTCTGACTCGTGAAATCAGCCCTGAAACCAAAAAAACCGCAGATGTGGTTGCGACACGGATCGGTGTTATTCACGCAGTGGTTATTGGAATGATGTTCACCGGTGTCCGTATGGAATACAACGATATGATCGTCGCAATAGAGTCGGAGGCTTCGGCTTTAACGAGGTTGTATAACGCCATAGAGCGTCAGGGGGGTGAGGAATTAAGCGATACTAAAAAACAACTAATGGAATATATTCGCTTTGTCGTCGAAGACCAATGGCCGGCCTTAAGAGAAGTGAAATTGCGGCCAGGTGACCGTGAATTTTTTGGGCGTACGGCTTTGGATCGCGTATGGAAGAATCTCAATAAGATAGAGCATAAACCCGGCGATTTGAACCTAAAAGAGCTCCTTGATCAGGTCGAAGACTATAGGATTCAAAGACTTTTTGATGCAAAGGGGAAACTGCTCCCTGTTTTCTGGTATATTGCCTTAATCGGTTACGTGCTCACACTTCTAACCCTCTACTTTCCTCCGCCCACCTTAAATCGATGCCTTCTGGTATGTTTTTACAGTATTATGGTGGCCGTGGTCTTATTGGGAATTTTTATACTCACGCATCCATACAGTTATGCGGCAGGGGTTAAGCCGGATGTATTCCAGTGGTTACTGGATGCGTCCTCGGGATGAATAAAATAGAAGAAACAAAAAATCAAAGAGAGAAAGGAGGATGTAGGACATGAACATGGCAATTTTTTTCACGCGTAAAAGGTTTTATGTCATTGTGGCAGTATTAGTGATCGGGTTGATACTTGGAGGGTGCGCTGGATCATCGAAAAAGAAAGCGCAACCGCCTGAAGAACCGGTTACTGAACAGAAAGGCACTCTTTCACGCACTTTCACAATCGTGGATGAACAGGGACGAAATGCCGGTACGCTCGCTCTGGATTTTTCAGGTAGTGCTGTACTTCGAGACGAAAATGGTAAAGTCATAGGAAATTTTAAGCCTATAGAGTCATCCGAGGCTCAGCCGTCTGAGGCACCATCGAAGCCCGAAGCCGCAGAGACCCAATCAGAACCGCAACCGTCCGAGACCCAATCGGAGACTGAAACATCCGAACCGGATACTAAGGTCGAGGAATAGCGTTAAACAAGGCAATGCGCTAAGAAGGATCAATATCTTGCCGTCGGCCTCGATACCCGGTGTTTTCCCGCCGGTATTCATTAAAGTCGAGGCCGGCGGCACATCGTCTCAGGAGTTTCTCTACCCAGCGATCGTTTTTCTTTAAACTGGCTGTTCGTTCGGCGAGATTGTTGGCGCCAATATTGTAAAACGGTTTCAAATGAAAATGAATTAAAAGATATAAAAGAACTATTGAAAGAGAAGTAATACCTCATTGCATCATAAACAGGTCACTCGTAACTGTTTAAAGGAGGTTTTTGTTATGGAAAGCAAAAACGCGGCGTGCTTTATATTTAAACGTGTTCTTTTTAAGAATTACAAAAACGAAGAAATATGCCGTTCTTTTTGGTCTTAGAACATCGATTTTTAGGGTAAAATGTAAGCTCTAAAAACAGCTTCTTTTGGCGCGTTTTTGATGATAATTCAACCACATAGCTTGGTCCGACCCCAAACGCATTATCACGGCAAACTGGGAGGCCGGTGGTGGTAATAAATGGACTGTGCCATTGGGTTTGGGAATTGGCCAGATCATCACCTTTGCGGGTTCAAGTTCCCCTATCCACGAAATAGAGGAGAAGTCAAATGAAACATCGTTCTCGGTTGCTCGTATCACCGAATGATCACACAAAAGGAGGTAATATCATGATAGGTCGAATGACACATCGTTCTCGGTTGCTCGTATCACTACTAGTATGGAGCAGCTTTGTGCTCGCTGTGCTGGCCACCTTCCCGACTCAGGCGGCCAGTTTCGAGCTAATGGAGGCAACGATAAGCGAGATCAACGCTGCTTACGAAGATGGAAGTCTCACAGCGGAGCGTCTGGTCAAGTTGTACCTGGATCGTATCGAGGCCTACGATCGGCACGGTCCGGAGATCAGGGCGTTGATTACCCTCAATCCGAATGCGCGCGAGGAGGCCAAGGCGCTCGATAAGGAACGGCGCAAGCAGGGCCCTCGCAGCCTCCTACACGGCATCCCGATCATTATCAAAGACAACTATGACACTGCCGATATGCCGACGACGGCCGGCTCTGTGCTCCTCAAAAACAGTATGCCTACGGACGACGCCTTCGTAGTCAAGAAGCTTCGTGACGCAGGCGCCGTGATCATCGGCAAGGCGAACATGAGTGAGTTCGCGCTGTCGTTTGATCGGCTGAGCCACAGCTCACTGGGTGGGTTGACCCGAAATCCATACAACCTCAAGCGCAATTCCTCGGGCTCGAGTAGCGGTTCTGCAGCCGCGATCGCGGCGAATTTCGCGGTTTTCGCGACTGGGTCCGATACCGCAGGTTCCATCCGGGCTCCCGCAAACGTGACGGGAACCGTGGGTATCAAGCCCACCCTCGGCTTGACTAGCCGCGACGGCGTCGTGCCGGTCTCATTGTCTTACGATGTGACCGGTCCTATCGCGCGCACCGTCGAGGACGCCGCGATCGCTCTGCAATTCATGGCGGGCGTCGACTCCAACGACCCGCGTACCAAGGAGAGCAGGAGCTGGCAGGTCGAGGACTACACTCAATATCTCGATCCGGATGCGCTGAAAGGTGCACGCCTTGGCATCGCCCGCGATTATTTCGGTGGAAATCCCGAGGTTGATGAGGCCGTAGAACGGGCCATAGCCAAGATGCGTGAGCTCGGCGCGACCTTCGTGGAGCTCAACATCCCGCGGGGTGTGCGCGATGCCTGGCAGGAGATGATGGAGCTGGTTATCGACCGCGAACTCGGATCCCAGCTCGCTGCCTATCTACGCACACTCCCTGGGGCGGGACCCAAGACCCTCGGCGAGCTGATCGAGGGCTACAAGGCCCTGCCGACCACCGGTTCCGTTCCGCCGGTTAGTCCCGTTCGAATCGAGTACTACGAAAAAGTCGTCGACAGCCCCGGGGTCGCCGATGTCGCCTATTTGTACACGTTGACCAACAAGCTTCCGAACTCGCGAAACGAGGTCGTGTCGGCGATGGCTCGGGATAACCTCGACGCCATTGTGTTTCCCACCATGCCTTGCCCGGCATCTCCGTTGTTCACCGTTGGAGAGGATCCGACCTACGTCTGTAACGTGCCCGATCCCTACGTCCCGGGCTACCTGGGGTGCGTCACGGGCTTCCCGGAAATCACCGTCCCTGTGGGTATGACGCAACACGGCTTGCCGATTGGCATCTCGTTTTTTGGCAAACCCTACACCGAGCCGCGGCTCATTGCCCTGGCCTATGCCTTCGAACAGGCCAGCAAGGCGCGCAGGCCATCGCCCACGACGCCGCCGCTCAAGTAATCGTGTTCTATTTATGGAAAGGGGTTTAAATGAATCTGTGAGTATCTCAATGGGTGCGTTGACATTCGCGCTATGTCTATCGCTGCTCACCACACCGGCGGTAGCGCAGGAATCCGAGATTGAACGGCTGAAGGGCGTGGTTGAGAGCCTCCAGAAACGTATCGACAAGCTCGAGGCTCGCGAGCTCCAAGAGCAAGACAAGGCGGCAGGATACCCGGAAGAGCGAGACACGAAGCTCGAGAACCTGCGCCAGCGCATCGAAGATCTCGAGGGCCCGGTGGATCGGTACAACCTCGATCATGAACGGCGCGTGGAGCAGTTCGGGGAGGAGGACGAGGCCAAACCGGAGCTCAAGGTCGACCTTGGCGGGGCGATCTGGTTCAACTTCGCGCACCAGAACTGGGTGGGCGACGATGATGGCCGCAAGGATGATATGCGCTTCGACAACCTGCGACTGGCCGTCGATTCGAGCTATGGGAACTTTCTGATGTCGGGCCAGTACCGCTTCTACAGCTTCTCGCGTGCGCTGCACCATGCGTGGATCGGCTACCAGTTCAAAGAGGGTAATCAAATCGAGCTCGGGATCAGTCAGGTACCCTTCGGCATCTTACCCTTCGCCTCACATAACTTCTGGTTCATGATTCCTTATTATGTAGGGCTGGAAGATGATTACGACGCCGGCATCAAGTGGCACAATGGTTTCGCCGACGACTGGACGCTCGATCTCGCCTTTTACTTCAACGAGGAATACGGCGACGCAACTGATCTCGATCGCTATTCGGTGGACGTCGTGCGTGACGGCGACCAGCAGAACGACGAGCGCAATCAGATCAACTTCCGCCTTGCCTACGACTGGAAGCACACCAAGCACTCGCACACCGAGCTGGGCGTCTCGGGGCGTTACGGGGACTTGGACAACAGAACTAGGAAGAAGACCGGCGATTACTGGGCAGCCGCCGTCCATGCCAATGCATTTCTCGGTCCTTGGAATCTGATGCTCGAGGGAATTCGCTATGAGTACAACCCGGAGAATCCGGCAGGTGTCAGCGACGATCTCGTGCTAATGGGTAACCTTGGATCAAAACGCCTGGTGGCGGCCAAAGCGGATATCCTCGTCGTCAACATCGCGTATGATTTCGGCGCCGTTTGGGGACCGATCGAACGTTTGAACGTATACAACAATTACAGCTATATGAGAAAGGACGAGAACAGCTTCGAGGACTCGCAGATCAACGACACCGGATGCGTGGTCGCCATGGGTCCCTTCTGGATCTGGATCGATTTCATCCTCGGCAAGAATGCCTGGTATCTGAACGACTCGGAGGCGAATAGCGGGTTCGGACGTGGCGGCACAGACGACTGGGAGAAGCGCTTCAACATGAACTTCGAGTGGTATTTTTAAGACGAAGCGCCGCGTTTTAATTGTTAATTCCCACACGATGATGCGGGTTTCTCCTTGAAACACAAGGCCAATTTTTCTACACTTCGACCCATAAAAGCGACTTCTTACAGGAAATTGACCGGGAGTTCCGTTTGAACCGCGTCGAGATAACCTTCCCTCAACGAGATTTGCATTTGCGCAACGTGGACGACAAGGCCGACGCAAGCTTGCAAGGTTCTGTGGTGAAAGGCGTCCACGTTCCATCCATCAAGAAACAAGACGCATTATAGTGTTTGTCACAATAACGTTTCTTTGGCTGATGGACTCGTCAGAAATCATGATTCGTCATGCCGGACTTGAGGAGCCTGCCCCGCACCGCTCGAGCAGCAGCAGGTCGTCGCTCATGCCACCGGATCATGCCCCGAAGCCAGTTGGGAGCGCGGTGCGGCTATGCAAGACAGGGGTTTCTACAGCGTACTGCGGGATCGAGCAATATACGTATGAAAAGCGGGAAGGGAGGAAGAGCATTGACAAGGGAATTGACTGTATCTCAGAGTATCTTAATTCGGATATTCTGGTTGTGTGTAATCAGCTGCCTCTTCTTGATCTTCAATGTTGAAGTACATGCAGCCCAACAGAATGATCCAACCGTTGAAAACGAAACTGAAACCAAGGATGAAACAGTGCAAAATCAGCCCTGGAAGCCACCTCCACCCCCTCCTGACGAATTTGACTGGATTCAACTAAAGTCCGGGGAATGGCTCAAAGGAGAGCTCAAAGTGCTCTATAAGAAAAAACTCGAGTTTGATAGTGATAAATTGGGTCTTCTGGAAATTGACTGGGAAGATGTGAAACAGGTCCGAGGCCATCGAATCTTTAGCGTTCGTTTCGAGGGGCCGATTACCGTTGAAGGTCTTTTACAAGTCACTGAGGATAAAGTCTATGTAACTGTTGGAGAAGAGAGACGAGAAGTTGAACGCAATCAATTAGTAGCCATGGTTCCCGGGGAACCAAAAGAAAGCAATTACTGGTCAGCCAAGTTAAGCATTGGTTTAAACCTTAGGAGCGGAAATACGGAAGAGACGCAATATAGCGCGATTGCGAACATCAAACGCCGTACTTTAGCAACGCGTTTTGTTACCGATTATTTGGGTAACTTCACCGAAACGCAAGGTGTTGAAACCGTCAACAATCAAAGAGTTAACAGTTATTTTGATGTTTTCAAAACCCGGAAATATTTTTTCCGTCCGGTTTTTGGCGAGTATTTTCGAGATCCATTGAGAAATATTAAATCCCGAGTCACTCTGGGAGCAGGCATGGGTTATGACATCATGGATACTTCCAAAACGGAATGGGACGTCTCAGGTGGGCTCGCATATCAAACGACTTGGTTTGAGAGTGTTGAGCCTGGACAAGATTCCAGTGAATCGACGCCGGCTTTCGTGGCAGGAACCCATTTCAATAGGGAGTTAACCAAGACCGTAGATTTTGATTTCCGTTACGACTTACAGATCATTAACAAGGAATCTGGTACTTATACGCATCATCTCGTTGCAGCACTTGAAACTGAATTAACAGGTTGGTTTGATTTTGATGTATCTTTTGTTTGGGATCGAACCGAAGATCCGATGCTCGAAGCCGATGGTACAATGCCCAAACAGGACGATTTCTATCTAATATTCAGTCTGGGAATCGGATTTTAGAGCGGAAAGCGGGACGCTCTTTAATAATTTAATTAATTGGTTCCGGTAGTAAAACCTAATAAAGTTTGTAAAATTAATGAGTTATGCGCATTTTAGCCTCGACATTTTCGAAGGGTTGTGCTAGCTTATTGTTGCCAAGTCAATAGGTTAGCAATTTACTACCCGAGAAAAGGAAGCCGAAATGCGCGAGGTAATTGTAGCACAAAGATCGCTTCTCGACCAGGCTATTGACTTGCTCATTTCCGTTTTCAAGCCAAACAAGAAGCTGAAAAAGATGAACATCGAACATCGAACGTTGAATGGGAAAAGATGGAGAAACAGACTTGTGACCTGGAAGAAAGGCTGCTAATTAAAAAACCTGAACTACTAAATGATATTGTAACCGTTCACGGGTTCAAAGGTTCAGGGTTCAAGGGTTAAGAAGTTCAGGGTTTACCGAAAATTTGAACCGTTGATTCGTGAGTTCTAAATGGAGAAGGCATCAGGGGAACGAGGGGAGCATATGTCATACCCCCTAAATTTGAGGATATTGGGGCATGGCACTTGGCCCGAGACCTAATTCGCAAGGTCAACGGAAGAAAGGTAACTCTGAAC
>JAIWEZ010000116.1:0-7293 GCA_048631945.1 Gammaproteobacteria bacterium
TTCACTTTAGACCGAAGCAATGCCATGTCTGCTTCGCTTTTTTGCTCAAAGGCTATGACCTCGTCATCGAGCGCTACCAGATCCTTTTGGAGGGCACAACCGCTCAATGACATCACCAGGGTCATTACAAGGACTACCAACGATGCCGCTATGTTTTCATACATATGTTTTGGACCGCTTGCAGGTTCTAACTTGCAGGCTGTTAATAGACATCCTGAAGGACTTGTAAATCTCTTTAGTTCATTGGGTTTGAAACTGTTTTTACAAACACTGAGGTTGAAGTACGGTGCTTCCACTAAATCCTGTTCAGGGGATTAGTGGAAGCACCGATGATGATCATGATGGTCTTTTATTCTATTACAAGGTGGGCCCGTCTGTTCTTGGCCCATGCTTCTTCATTTTGTTGAGGATCAAGAGGTCTTTCCTCGCCATAACTGATTGTTGTTAGACGTCTAGGCGCGATCCCCATGTCTGACAGAAAACTTGTGACACTCCGAGCACGTTGATCCCCGAGCGCCAAATTGTACTCGTTGGTCCCGCGCTCGTCACAATGACCTTCGACAATAACTGAAACGTCAGGGTGTGCCCTGAGCCATTCTCCCTTGTCTCTGAGAATTTCCATCGCCTCAGGAAGCAGCGTCGACTTATCAAACTCAAAGTGGATGTCTTCATTCAGGAATCTTTCCTTCTCAGCCAATTCTTCGCGCGCCCTGGCTTCTTCCCTCATCCGCTGCTCTTCCAGGACCCTCTGTTCTGCCCGGGCCCGGGCCTCCTCCTCTGCCGCCAGACGCTTTGCCTCTGCATCCTCATCTACTGCAGGAGTCACAACAGGCTCAGACACCACTGCTTTCTTGGCACAGGAAGCTGCAAACATCAAACCGGGAATCACCAAGAAAAGCGCCAAACTTCTCCAGTACCTCTTTGTCATAATTCCACCTCCTTTGAAGCAAAAGTTTTACATGCAGATACTTGAAACCTCCCAAAAAGTCAAGCGCTCAAATTCCGCAATACCTCAAGGAATTCGGTCCTGATTACATTATGAGCCAATATTACAACTTTTATCTTACGCGCAATACATTCAGATGCTGGTTGCCGAATTCTTGATACTGGAAGATTCCTTTTGAATCCAGCATCAAGTATCCGGTATCAGCTTATAAAAAGCTCAAAAATGTATCAACACCTCTTAAAACCATGGTCAAACTAATAATCAACCACTGGTAAGCCGTGGTGACCAACTCGGATTTGTCTGCTCACCTTCAAGGAGCAACAAACGACGCTGATCCGACCCGTTAGCATTCATCACATAGACCCTGGACGGACCTTCCCTGGTAGAACTAAAAGCGATGAGGGTGCCGTCTGGAGACCATGTTGGCGATTCATTGTTTCCAGCGTCTTGGGTCAGTTGGATCGGGCCCTTTCCGTCTATCCCGATCAGGTAAATATCAAGGTGACTATTTTTCATTCCCACATAGGCTATGTAGTTGCCCTGTGGTGACCACTGGGGTGAGGTGTTGTAATTTCCTTCGTAGGTCAGCCTTCGGACATTGCCGTTTTCGATGTTCTTTATGAATATTTGGGGAGATCCTGATCGGTTCGAAACAAACGCAAACCTTTTCCCATCAGGCGACCACGTAGGGGCGACGTCGATGCCCCAATAACGGGTCAACTTTCTCATAATCTTACCGTTTCCACTCAACAGATAAATCGCCGGGTTGCCTTCATGGGAAAGGGATGCGGCCAGAGCAAACTTTCCAGGTACCCAAGCCGGTGTGATGCTTGATCCCTCAAGGCTAACCACCGTGCCCCGTTTTTCCTTAATATTTCTGATAAAAAGCTCTGGTTTCCCATGCCTGTAATCAGTGTAGGCCAAGCACCTGCCATCTGAGGACCAGGCGGGAAACAGGGTAATCGTTCCAGTGTTGGTAAACCGTCTTGGGTTGTATCCGTCGAAACCTGCAATATATATCTCTTTGTTTCCTGTTGTGGTTGACACAAATGCAATCTGTGTACTGAAAATTCCGGGGTGACCCGTCAATCGAAGGATTACCTCATCACAGAAGCGATGGATTATGCGCCTTTGATCATTTAGTCGTCCCGTATATCGCCTCCCCACGACCAGACGGCCACCAAAGGTGTCAAAGAGCCGAAGTTCGACCTCAAGTATGTCCCCCCTAAACTGAAACCCGCCTTTGATCAGGAGTTCGGCACCGATGTCGGTCCAGTTTTTAAAGCTGATCGCATGCTGCATCAAACCCGCTTTTTGTGGGTCCTCAAGAAAACTTTCATGGTCAAGTATTTTAAAGAAACCTGTAAACTTTAATGTTTCTGCCAATAGATCAGAAAACTCCTTTGCAAGCTGGGTGTGGTTTTGCCCTGCAGTCATGTCTTTGAAAATTGGGATAGCGGTTGGAATTTTTCTCAGATACGGGGCGTTGATATTGATGTAGACACGCGCCTGGCAGGTTCTATTTAAACAGGCAACCAAAGTGATAAAGACTACAAGAATTAGGGTCAGATATATTTTCTTTGATTTTCTGTAACTTATTGAAATCATAATAATTAGTCCGGATAGGCCGGAATTCGGGAATTCCATAATTCCTAAATTTTAATCAGAATTTCCTTTGCAATTCAGAAAGGTTAAATCTAAAACCAACATCGTAAAAGGGACCAAGATATCCTTCAGGCAATGGAGGTAGCGGATCAGATTTCTTCACAGCCTTAAACACCGAATCATCAAAATAGCTATTGCCAGACCTTTTTTCAAACCAGATATCCCGTATCTCACCTTCCCTCATAATTTTCACAATGATGGTGGCTTCCAAATCGGTGCGACCTCGTACCATCTCTTCGGAGAAGGCCCAGTTTTTCTGTATCCGATGCCAGATTTCAGCGTTGTAAATATCCAGAAGATCCAGTGTTTTCTTGCTCACCCTACCTCTGGCTACGCCGCCCCTTATAACGACCCCCCCTTGACTTTCAATCTCTTTTTTTAACTTATCAATGGCCTGAAGCACGGGACGAGGCCTTGATTCGGGGGCCTCCTTCTCGATTCTTGCAATAGCACTTCTGATAACCTTCGACGCATTGTAAGTCTTTTGCTTGAGTGATTTTTTAACTTGTATTGGTTTTGGGACCATGGATACCGGTTTATCAGAAGCTTCCTCAGGCTTTTTCTCTACAGCCTGCACCGGCTTTTCAGCAGGCTTTACGGGTTCAACGGGTGCTTCTTTATCCACAGCCTTGGGGCGAGCGGATATCTGACCTGAACCTGCTGGTGGCTTGGGTTTAACCTGGGGAAGACTTACCAGGTCCACCTCAACCGCGGAAGGTATGTAAGGTCTGTCGAATCGCGATTCTGGCAGGAAGAGTACACCGGAGAAAAAAAGTACATGGCACAATAAGGAAAGGCCCGCCATACCGACCCAGATTCGGACTGTATCACGGTCCTGGTCCAAAACATCTGTACGGGAAGGCATAACCTCAGTTCTTTCTGCTATCGTTTCTTGCCGATCTCTTTTAGTGGATCCGTTACCATCCCCAACTTTTCCACACCAGCGTTCTTAACCTCTGACATAACGCGGACGACGACCCCATAAGGCACGGTTTTGTCAGCACGAAGGTAGACCTTCTGATCGGAACGGCCTTCGAAGATCTTCTTCAATTTGGCCTGCAGTGCCTCAAGTGCCACCTTATAATCATTAATATAAATCTGCTGGCTGCGGTCGACGGTTATGATGAGATGTTCCTTTTCTGCCGGAAGGGGTTTGGAAGTGGTCTGAGGCAGTGAAACAGACACCCCTTGCATCATCATAGGCGCTGTGACCATAAAAATGATAAGCAGGACCAACATTACATCTACCAGGGGCGTCACGTTGATATCAGACATGAAATGGCTGTTGCTTTCTTGCATGCCGCGCCTATTTCCCCTTTCGTCTCATCAGGTCTCGTTCTATGAGGTTCAAAAAATCAGCTGAGAAAACGTGCATTTCTGATTCCAGAACACGAACCTTATTCGTAAAATAGTTATAAGCCACAACGGCCGGTATTGCAGCAGCCAATCCGGCAGCCGTGGCGATAAGCGCTTCTGAAATTCCTGGGGCCACAACGGCCAAACTGGCAGAACCGCTCAGACCGATTCCGCGAAAGGAGTTCATGATTCCCCACACAGTACCGAAAAGGCCTATGAAAGGTGTTGTATTTCCAGTTGTTGCCAAAAAGGGGAGGGCCTTTCCCAGTCCGGTCAGTTCCATGCTTACAGCTTGCCGAAGCGCCCGTTTGATGTTGTCAACCGCAACCAATTTTTGGCTCAGCGACGCTTCGCCTGTTACATCGCTACCTGTCGAGGATGACTGTGATTTGTTGACCTTTTTAAGCTCCACATAAGCTACACGAAATACCCTGGCTATAGGACTGTACCGGAGACGCTTTGAGGCTGCAAAGCCTTCAGAAAGACCACGGCTATTCCAAAAGAGATCAAGAAAAGCGGCTGATTCTTTGCGTGCCTTCCTAATAGACCTATATTTGGCGAAGATAATGGACCAAGAGGTTATTGAAAAAAACAATAGAAGCAACAGGACAAAACGAACCATGGGTCCTGCATGGAAAACCATCTGAATAATGTCATTGCTGGTTGCGACTGGCATAGTACCGCCTATGATGATCTGGGTGTCTCTCACAGAGTGCACAGAGGCTCAGAGCTTATTAAGCTGAATTGCTGAGAGGGCAATTCAGCTTAAACTGCCACTCTATCGCGTAATATTTCCTTAGTGTTGGTCAAACACACCACAATCCGGGTTCAAATGCCCCGACAGGGGCTGATTGTTTGGCCTGATTTTTCCCACTCAAAAAATCAGGCCAAGAAATTTTCATCTCAGCGATCTCTGCCTGCCCTGTGAAATGCGAAGCATATTTCACCGGGGTGAGCTCTAGCGACCCTGAGCGTAGTCGAAGGGGAGCGGGCGAGAGGCTCCCATTTTGTCGGTTACCAATTTTGGACGGAAGTTATATGACGTTCATTGGGGTGTCAAGTCATTTTGCGGTTGCCTTCCTTGCCCCGATTGTATAGATTAGTGGGTATTATGAAAGCCATAGCAAATCTGCTTTTTGAAGCCAGGCTCTTAAAAGAGATCCCCAGATCCGGTTTTCAGTTTTTAGGATCGGGTAGCGAATCGGTGGCCGACCACAGCTTCATTGCGACTTTTATAGGCTATGTTTTTTCACAGATAACCCCTGAAGCAGACGCACTAAAACTCCTTCAGATGTGCCTGATACACGATCTCACAGAGGCCAGAACCGGGGATCTCAACTATGTTCAAAAGAAGTACCTTTCCGTAGACGAATCCCGTGCTATTGAAGACCTTACTGAGGGGCTTCCATTCGGAAATGCGGTAGCCGATATCATCAAAGAGTTTAATGCGGCCGAGACCCTTGAAGCCCAGCTTGCCCACGACGCAGACCAGCTGGCATTAGTCTTGGAACTGAAAGCCTTGCATGATGCGGGAAACAATGGGCCCAAGGCCTGGTTTCCGCACGTGGTGGGCCGGCTGCGAACCAGCATCGGTCAGTCCCTGGCAAAGCAAATCATGAACACCGCTTCAGATGAATGGTGGTTTGAAGGTGAGGGGGATTGTGATGAGGTTTGATTCTATCATCGGTCAGGAGCGCCCAATACGGTTCTTGACCCAAATGCTTAAAAAAAAGAACATTCCCCACGCCATGTTGTTTACAGGGGTCGATGGGATCGGCAAACGAACAACGGCCATGGCCTTAGGGATGGCTCTCAACTGCACGAACCCTGTGGGGGTGTCGGCCTGCGGAGAGTGTCCCTCGTGTCAAAAGGTCATTTCCGGAGCCCATCCGGACATGATTACCATAAGACCTGAGGGTGCCTTTATCAAGATCGACCAGGTCAGGGCGCTTTCCAGGCAACTGAGATTTGCGCCCCTAGAGGGAAGCTGGCGTGTCGTGATCATCAACGACGCACAGGCCATGAACCTTGAAGCATCGAACGCTATTCTCAAGGTTTTGGAAGAACCGCCCAAAAACACTTTCATAGTTCTTACTGCGAGCCAGACAACGGACCTGCTGCCAACCATTGTCTCCAGGTGCCAGCAAGTCGCCTTCAGGCCAATTCCGTATGAAAAGGTTGCCGAGGTGCTTGTGGAGTTACAAGGGCTTGACAGACAAACGGCAACAACACTTGCTGTATCGACCAAGGGAAGCTTAGGTAAAGCACTGTCAGTGGATGGGGAAAAGTGGACGGTTTGGCGCGCGCGTCTCGTTGAACAAATTTCGTCCTTTTCCATAAGATCGATTCAGCCTGTTTTTGGCTTTGTCGCTGCCATCGCAAGTGATAAGGATAGATTGGTCGATGCCCTGGACATGATCATGACCTGGTTCAGGGACGTTCTCATGTGTAAGGTCTCTCCTGAAAGGATTATTAATAAGGACTTTATGACCAAGATCCAGAATGCATCACAAGGACGGTCGGTCAATGAACTCTTAGAAAAGGTTGAGGCGGTGCATGCGGCCCAAACCGCTATTTCAAAGAACTCAAATCCTCGGCTGGCATTAGAGGTGATGATGATGCGTGTATTGAAGTGAGGCACTTTAGACACTTATTGTCTAAAGACGATTAATCAGGCTGGCAGCATACCCGGCACCGAAACCATTATCAATATTCACTACAGTTACCCCTGAGGCACAGCTATTCAACATACCCAGAAGCGCGGATATGCCTTCGAAGCTGGCACCATATCCAGCACTTGTTGGAACTGCAATAACCGGCTTATCTACAAGACCGCCAACAATGCTTGGCAACGCTCCTTCCATGCCAGCGACAACAACAATCACACAGGCCTCCATAATGGTCTCCACATTTTCCAGAAGCCTGTGCAAACCAGAAACGCCCACATCAAAAAGGGTTTTGACCTCATTTCCCATAAACTGGGCTGTAATTACTGCCTCTTCAGCAACAGGTATATCAGCAGTTCCGGCACTAACTACGAGGATAGTGCCCTTCCCTCGCTTCTCTATAGATCTCGTTGCTAAGGTGAGAATCCTTGCATCAGGGTGGTAATCACTTGCAGGGAACCGTTTCTGAATAATCTTGGCCTTGTTAGCAGTCAGCCTGGTAACCAGAACATTTTCCCCTTTCTCTGCCATCTTTTCAATTATTGCTATGATGTGCTCTATCTTCTTTCTCCGCCCATAGATAACCTCTGGAAATCCCCTCCTTAAATGCCGATGATGATCGATAGATGCAAAACCAATATCTTCGAAAGGAAGGATCCT
>JAIWEZ010000117.1:0-7256 GCA_048631945.1 Gammaproteobacteria bacterium
TCAATGTCATTAACTTAAGAACCGTTCCTTTAAGGTCCCCCTTTAAAAAAGGGGGATTTAGGGGGATTTTCAAACTCTTCAAAGAAATCCCCCCCGCCCCCCTTTAGAAAAGGGGGAGATTTTGAGCTTAAGTTAATGACATTGAGTCTCAACCGGCGAACGGGTTAACCGACTGTTTAAACCCTCTGTCGGTTCGCAGGATAATGGGCCGTACAGTGAGGGTCAAGGAAAAACAGGCTGTTGCCCAAACCCCTTTTCGCTTGATCTAAAATGTTCAATGTTATTCGCAAAAGACTTTTCAAAGGAATTTTTGTTTGGGCAACAGCCTGAAAAGGCCTTGAGACAAGTACCTGGGTTGAGCGGTTCTCGGGTTTGCTTATTGGTGTAAGCTTTTCATCTTGCAGTATAAGACTTTGAAGTTTATTATGTAGGAATTTTTCAGGGTGGTAGTGGCCATGCCTTTAGATAAGATTGTTGTGCGCGGCGCGCGCCAGCACAACCTAAAAAATATCGATGTCGACCTACCTCGAAATCAACTCGTCGTAATAACCGGCATTTCCGGATCCGGCAAATCGACCCTTGCCTTTGATACGCTTTATGCTGAAGGGCAGAGGCGATATGTTGAGTCACTTTCAGCTTATGCTCGCCAGTTTTTGGAACAGATGGACAAGCCTGATGTGGACAGCATCGAAGGTCTTGCTCCAGCCATTGCCATCGAGCAGAAAGCAATCAGCAAGAATCCCCGTTCAACAGTAGGTACCGTAACGGAGATCTACGATTATCTTCGACTACTCTTTGCCCGTATAGGCAAGCCGCATTGCCACAGGTGCGGACAACGCATTACAGCACAGTCCACCCAGGAGATCGTGGATCAAGTCATGGCGCTGAAGCCGGGTACCAAGGTCACAATCCTGTCTCCCATAGTCACCGGCCAGAAGGGGGCGCATCACAGGCTGTTTCAAAGGCTGCAAAAGGACGGTTTTGCGCGAGTCAGGGTGGATGGCACTGTGTTTGGCTTGGATGAAGTGGTTCCCCTTGATAAGAAAAAAAAGCATAGCATAGAGGTGGTAGTAGACCGCTTGGTTATTAAAGAATCGGTCCGAAATCGTCTGGCCGACTCTGTCGAACTTGCTATAGGACTGTCAGAAGGCCTGGTCACTGTGGACGTGATACATGGCGAGCCGCTCACCTTCAGCGAAAAGGCGGCCTGCATCCTTTGCGGTATCAGTTATCCTCCGTTCACTTCAGCCAGTTTTTCCTTTAACAGTCCTCAGGGGGCCTGTCCGGCCTGTAACGGCCTCGGCTCCATGATGGTCTTTGACCCTGACCTGATCGTATCCGACCCCGGCCTTTCTCTGAGGGAGGGTGCGATCGCCCCTTGGGAAAATCGACATTCGGTCTACTTCTATCAGGTATTGGATGCCATCACGCGACATTTTCATGTAAATGTCTATACACCGTTCAATGAATTCCCTGAAGCCCTAAAAGATCTCATCCTTTATGGGTCCAAGAGTAATCCCATTCCGTTTTACCTCGAACGGGACGGCAGACGCTATACTTACTCCAGGCCCTTTCAGGGAGTCATTCCAAGCCTTGAACGGCGTTACAAGGAAACCAAATCACACAAGACCCGAGAAGAAATAGAGCGGTTTATGAACGTGCGACCCTGCCCTGATTGTAAAGGTGCAAGGCTCAAACCGCAAAGCCTTGCAGTAACGGTCGGCGGGGAGTCCATCTATAAGGTGTGCAGACGCTCAGTCGCTGAACTCCTTGACTTTTTTCGGGCGATTCCCCTTTCCCCCCGAGACAGGCTCATTGCTGACCCTATACTGAAAGAGATCACTGAAAGACTCTTTTTTCTGACAGAAGTGGGAATAGGCTATCTGACCCTTGACCGGACTTCGGCAACCCTTTCGGCAGGTGAAGGGCAGCGGATTCGCTTAGCCACTCAGGTCGGTTCCAAGCTAACCGGCGTACTTTATGTCCTGGATGAACCAAGTATAGGGCTCCATCAGCGGGACAACAAAAAACTCCTTGGTACTCTCAAAAAGATGTGTGATCTGGGCAATACGGTTCTTGTGGTGGAACATGATGCAGAAACAATCCTTTCGGCAGACTATGTGATTGATATGGGACCCGGAGCCGGGGCCGACGGCGGGCACCTGGTATTCTGCGGATCATCCGAGGCATTGATTCAGCACGAGACCTCTGTTACTGGTCAGTACCTGTCGGGTCGCAAGACCATACCTGTGCCACCTAATCGCCGTCCGTCTAGATATGGCCACATAGCTGTTGAAGGGGCATCGACCAATAACCTCAAAGATATCACGGTTCGGTTCCCGCTGGGTTGTTCTGTATGCGTAACCGGGGTATCGGGCTCGGGCAAATCGAGCTTGATCGTTGATACACTGTATCGATCTTTGGCCCGTCGATTCTATCGTTCCAGGAAATCCGTGGGCAAATACAGCCGGATGACCGGCCTTGAAAAGATAGATAGTGTCATCAACGTAGACCAGTCCCCGATCGGACGGACCCCTCGTTCCAATCCAGTTACCTACACAGGGGTGTTTGCAGATATTAGGGGCTTGTTTGCCAAAACGCCGGAGGCCAGAGTGCGCGGTTATAGACCTGGACGCTTCAGCTTCAACGTGAAAGGAGGACGGTGCGAGGCGTGTCGCGGGGATGGAATTATCAAGATCGAGATGCACTTTCTCCCTGATGTCTATGTGACGTGCGACGTGTGTCGAGGAAAGCGGTACAATCGGGAGACCCTGGACATCAGGTATAAGGGAAAGAACATCTCGGATGTGCTGGATATGACCGTAGACCAGGCCCTCGATTTTTTTGGTAAGATCAAGAAGATAAGAACCAAGCTTCAAACCTTGGCAGATGTGGGTCTGGGCTATATTCGCCTCGGGCAACCCGCGACCACCCTTTCCGGCGGGGAGGCCCAGCGGGTCAAGTTGTCAAGGGAACTCAGCAAGCGGGCCACAGGGAGAACCGTCTACATCCTGGATGAGCCTACGACAGGGCTCCATTTTGCCGACATCCAGAAACTATTGGATGTGTTAGACCGGCTAGCGGATGTTGGCAACACCATTATCGTGATCGAGCACAATATGGACGTCATCAAGTCAGCCGATTACATCATCGACCTTGGGCCGGAAGGAGGAGATAAGGGAGGTCATGTAGTGGGGTGCGGCACACCCGAGGAGATTGCGCAACTTCCAGCATCCCACACAGGCAGGTTCCTAAGAAAGGTGCTAAAGGGGTCTTGAACGGATACGGTGCCCCCTTGACTTTGCTGAAGTGAGCCTGTAACGGAGAATATCCAAGCTGAGGCTAAAATCTATGTTCTCGACAAAGATATGGGCCGGACACTGGATATGGGCGGGTGCATAGTTCAGAATGCCGCAAACTCCAGCGCTTACCAGCTTGTTCGCAACTTCTTGAGCGAATTCCGGCTTCATGGCAATCACACCGATTTCTACACCCTTTTCCTTGATCACACTATTCATGTCTTCCAAGGGTGCAATCTCTATACCCCCGATCCTTATGCCGACCCTATTCGGTTTTCCGTCGAATGCTACCACAAATGTGTATCCGTGGCTCATGAGTTGGGCATGCCTTAAGATAGCCCAGCCAAGATTTCCTACCCCCACCAAACCCAAACGCCATTCTCTGTCCAGACCAAAGATCTTTCTAGTTTCAAGCAGGAGTTCTTTGACATAATAGCCAACACCCCTGACTCCGAATTGACCAAAATAGGCGAGATCCTTCCGGACCTGTGCGGGATTAATGCCGCACAGGTCGGCCAGGCGTGCGGAGGAGATTACTTCTATATCCTCTTGGTCTAACAACTCAAGGTTCCTTGCATAGACCGCCAGGCGATTAATTACGATTGGAGGAATTCTTGGTGGTTTCAAAGGAATAGGCTTTAAACAAAAAAAAACGGGGTTGAGCACCGCCTTGAGCAGGTAACCGCAACCCCGTCACTGTGTTTCTGTTTGATTAATGACCAAACAGAGCTGCTATCATTTTTGACTGCGGATGTGCATAGATAAGGATCAAGGCAATAACCAGGGCATAGATACACAGGGACTCGACCATGGCCAGACCAATCAGCATGGTCACGGTCACTTTACCCGATGCTTCAGGGTTCCTGGCAATACCTTCAACTGCACCCCTAATTGCGTAGCCCTGGCCGATACCGGTTCCAAAGGCTGCAATTCCAATGCCCATGCCGGCGGCAAATACGGATACGGTGAAGTACCTAAGGCCGGCAACAGCCGCCTCATCACCCGCTGCATAAGCTACCGTGCAAAGGGCAAACAGGACAAACGTGGTTCCCAGAGTGGATAATGATACTTTCTTGAACATTGACTCTTCCCTCCTTTACTTTAAGGTTTTTATATCAATGGGCTTCTTCCATTGCACCAGCAAAATACATAATAGAAAGTAAGAAGAACACAAAAGCTTGGACCAAGCATACAAAAATACCGAGTGCCATGATGGGCAGCGGGGCGAAAAAGGCGCCTGCCAGCATAAAGAGAATGGCTAAAACCAACTCGTGGCCGGCCATGTTTCCAAAAAGACGGATGGTGAGCGAGAGAATACGGGCACCGTGGCCGATAAGTTCAATCGGCAAAATTATGGGTACCATCCACCATACCGGCCCCATAAAGTGCTTGATGTATTTAGGCCCGTGATACATGACACCAATCACGTGGGTGAGGGGGACCACAACAAGAGCACAGGCCAGGGTCGTGTTAACACTGGCGGTAGGCGGGAAGAACCCTGGAACCAGGCCTATGAGATTGCACACAAAGATATATATGAATATTGTGGCAAGAATCGGAAAGAAGCGGCGGCCTTCCTCTCCTGCAACGTCGACAATAAAATCTTCCATGCCTCCGATTAAGAGTTCGAAAACACTTTGCCCGTTGGTGGGAATCAGGCCGATCCCCTTGGTAGCAAGAAATGCGAGCACTATCAGCAGAATTATTACAAACCACGAATAGATCACGTGGGGATAGTGGTGGGCAAAATCCCCCAGGCCGATAGCTTCAAATAGTGAGACTAGAAAAAGGATTGGATGTTCCATATCACGCCGCCTCCTTGAAAATGATTTTCCTTATCTCATTGAATATTGCTATGAAGATGCTTGTAACCACAACGGAAAGCCCGATGATTAGTCCAAGCGGATTTACATAATGATCTGATATAAGTATAAATATTATCAATGCACTGACCAGGAAACGTATATAGTACTTACCTAAAACCACCCTTGTGGTGGCAAGATGTGGCGGAGTCAGGGCCTGCTTGAGTGTCCGGTATAAAAGCTGAAAATTAATGCTTACAATGAGGCCCCCGGCCAGGATTCCCCATGCAAAAGGCCCTGGTGCCAGGATGAAGCCGGATATTGTCACAATACAAAGAACGATCCAGTTCGTCAGCGTTATAAATTTGAGCAGTTTCCTTTCTATACGCACGGCCTGTAGTCTTCCTCTTACAACCTCCGGCTCTTTTCTATGGCCAGGTAAATGTTGCGAAACCCTGCAATGATACCAAGGCCAAGAAAGATGAGTGTGAACCACGGGGAGGTATCATACCGAGTGTCCAGCCATAACCCAATGGCCAAGCCGATTAGTATAGCTATGGCAATCGAAAAGCTCAAGCTGCTGTAATACCATAGCTCCCTGAACTGCTTCTTGGTTTCTTTTTTCATGACAAAGAGCGCTTACCCAAAAGACCGCCCAAAGGACCGCCCAAAGGACCGCATAGTGCGAATTATTCGGCTTTTGGAGAATAAAGCGCCTCGTACCATGTCACGGCTTACAAGTCAATCCCTAAATTCGCAGAGTACCAAAAACCTCAGTGGCTGCCAGGATCGTTTCCTGGATGTCCCCTTCACTGTGGGCACTTGAAACGAAAAGTGCCTCGTATTGAGATGGAGCCAGGTAGATGCCCCGTTCCAGCATCCTTTTGAAATATTTTGAAAACATCGCCAGATCACTTCTTTGGGCTTCAGCAAAACTTGAAACCCGCTTTTCCGTGAAAAAGAGTCCCAGCATAGAACCAACCCGATTGGTCACCGCGGGCAGGCCTGCCTTGCCAATGGCCTTCCTGATGCCTGCCTCCAGCATCGCTGACCTGGTTTCCAGAGTTTCATAAAACTCAGGCTGCTGCAAGCATCTCAACGTGCCGATTCCGGCAGCCATGGCCAGCGGGTTCCCGGAAAGGGTGCCGGCCTGATAGACCGGGCCTTCCGGTGCGACCTTTTTCATGATTTCCTTTTTTCCGCCATATGCCCCAACCGGGAGTCCGCCCCCAATGATCTTGCCCATGCAGGTGAGATCCGGCATGAGATTGTAGAGGGCCTGAGCACCGCCATAAGCGACACGGAAGCCTGTCATGACCTCATCAAATATAAGTATGATTCCGTGGTCGTGTGTTAAGTCCCTTAAGGTCTCTAAGAACCCGGGCTCAGGCGGAACAAGTCCCATGTTTCCTGCCACTGGTTCAACAATAATGGCGGCTATTTCGTCACCCTTTTTAGAAACAACGTCGGTTACTCGCTCTGCATCGTTGTATGGAAGTGAGAGTGTGTTTTGCACGAACGCCTCAGGGACACCAGGGCTGCCGGGAATGCCTAATGTAGCTACCCCAGAGCCTGCTGCTACCAGCAGGGTATCGGCGTGGCCATGATAGCAACCGTCGAACTTAATCAACAGATCCCTGCCCGTGAAGCCCCGGGCCAGGCGAATCGCGCTCATGGTGGCCTCGGTGCCGGAGTTGACCATCCTGACCATCTCCACTGATGGAACCGCCTCGATGACCATCTCGGCCAGTTCTATCTCAAGATCTGTAGGGGCCCCAAAGCTGGTCCCTCGGTCCAGAACCTTTTGGATGGCCGCTATCACCTCAGGATGTCGATGTCCCAAGATCATTGGGCCCCAGGAACCGACATAGTCTATATAGGCGTTGCCATCGGCATCGAACAACCTGGAGCCTTCAGCTCGCTGGATAAAAACGGGTTCTGTGCCTACTGAACGGCAAGCCCGCACCGGGCTGTTCACTCCACCAGGGATTACTTTTTGGGCCTGCGCAAATAGTTTTTCAGAAACGTAGTGCTTCATCGCTTTATTTCGATTCTTTCTTTATTTGATGGTCTCGTAAAAAGTCAATTTTGATGAATGTGTCATTCCCGCCTGCCAACGCCTTAGGCAACATTCAGCTTATGTGCCAGCATTTCT
>JAIWEZ010000118.1:0-7233 GCA_048631945.1 Gammaproteobacteria bacterium
ATCTTGACATTATCTCCTGCCTGGGATACGAGCTTCTGGATCTCTGTCTTCAGACCCACAAGGTCTTCATGACCAACCCGATCCATAATGGCCTCAATGGCCTTATGCTCTATTTCCTTGCCCTTTTCCCTGATCAAACTCCTGATAAAGCTCCTCGCAAAATCTGCCCCGCTTTTCTTGTCCTTCTTTTCTTTATCAAGGTCCACTACAGGCCCATGCTTTTTAAGCTCCTTGTAAAAGGAGCACCTTCTGTCCACTACCTCGGATTCGATAATTATAATTGCGCGGGACGGGTCGGCCCTCTGAGCAAGCCAAGAAAGAATGCGATCTCCCGAGCCTGTATGTATGGGCTCTATACATTCCAGGTCTTCACCATGGTCTTCAAGGAATTCTGAAAAATTCTCAATGCGTAAATCCTTAGGCCAATCCAAAACCTCTTTTATCTGCCCTGAAGAAAGCCCTATGAGGTCCTTTGGATCTATCTTCAAATCAGAAAAAATCCGTGAAATGAGTTCCGTTGCCCGATCATCATCATCTGCTTCAATGGCCGCCAGGGCCTTCTTCCATCTGGTCTTTGTAGTATCTGCAGATACCAGCAGAGGCAGGTCCTGTATTAAAATCACCTTGCGCCCAGGAAAAAACCCTCTGGTCTCCAAAAGCTCAAGCAACCTGCCCTCTGAAAAAAAATCAGGAGATAAAATCTCGAAGTTGAAATCTTTCGCCTCTTCAGAGACCAGGCAATCTATTAATTTATTTATCTGAGGATGGATAATAGGCCTGTCACCTATAAACAGATAAACAGGATATACATCTCCGGCCTCTGCCTTTTTAATGACCTCTTCAACCTGGCTGAGATATTTTTTCGATGTAAGATTCATGTTTGAAGTACCTAAAGATTTGCGACCTTGTGCGGTTAGATGTTGGACTTACTGTTACGAAAAAAATATCACGAAAGCACGAAAGATTGAAAACACGAAAAGAATGTCAGTAACTGGGATGGTTCCATAGTATGTGATGACTGTAGGTGTCCCAGCTCAGGCAACCACCCCCAGTAACTTGTTTTTCATGCCTTGTTTCGTGTTTTCGTCCTTTCGTGTTTTCGTGATGGGTTTTGAATAGTTTCTTACCCGCACAGTTGAAGATTTGTAGGTTGGGTAGAGTGAAGCGAAACCCAACGTTTTGAGCCATATTCAACATTGTGATGTTGGGTTGAAGAACGAAACCCAACCTACCTGGCTACCTTGCTTCCATAGCAGATTCAGTTTCAGTTTCAAGGGTTTCAAATTCAATCTTTCGTGTTTGTGTAATACGATGGGAAGCATCGAGAATCTCCAAAGAAATCAAATTTCCTTCACGATCGTAGTCCAAAATCACACCTGGTTTATCTTCGTCGCTTTCAGCAACAGAAATCCCTTCTTTGAAAATTACACTTAGCGTATCTGTCCTGGGATCATAGGATACTTTCATAAGTCCTCCCTCCAGTATTTTTCTATCTTGCTTGTTTTATATACTGTCACTACTTCCTGAGGATGTCTGTCTATATCCATGAATACGCGAACCAAATACTGTTTTTCAGTTCCGTACATGGAAATGCGAGACTGCATTACACTCCGGCCATTTCTTACCTCCCATTGCTGTTCAGGGTTTTCGATTACTCCAACTACTATCGCTTCACTCAAGGCCCGCCGTTTCATTTCAAATCGTGCATGTTCGGTGAAAACATAACTTGTCTTCATTGCCTTACCTTGGTTTCATAACAGGTTGGGTAGCGTAGCGAAACCCAACCTATGGGGCCATGTCAAGCCACAGGGCCATATTCATACGCGGTGGTGTTCGATTTCGTTTTCTCGTTTGCATATGGTCACCGGAAATATGTTGTCCCATCTGGTTTCATGAATCCAACCCAACCAGCCCGGTAGGTTGGGTTGGATTAAGGCATTATCACCCATGAAGAACTTCATACAATCTTTCGCCTCTTCAGAAACCAGGCAATCTATTAATTTATTTATCTGAGGATGGATAATGGGCCTGTCACCTATAAACAGATAAACAGGATATACATCTCCGGCCTCTGCCTTCTTAATGACCTCTTCGACCTGGCTGAGATATTTTTTCGATGTAAGATTCATGTTCAAAGTGCCTAAAGTGTAACCTCTCAATAAGTCCGGGCAAATCATATTTTGCGACTATCCACTGGATTCCGGCTTTCGCCGGAATGACAGGCGCTCACACCCAATCGTCATTCCCGCGAAGGCGGGAATCCAGTGACTGGTACCCAGACTTATTGAGAAGTTACGAAGACTGTTAGATGATCACTTCAGCCTTCAACCTTCAGCCTTCCACCTTCAGCCTTCAACCTAAACACCTGAAGTTTA
This sequence comes from Gammaproteobacteria bacterium, assembly GCA_048631945.1. Classification (GTDB taxonomy): domain Bacteria; phylum Desulfobacterota; class Desulfobacteria; order Desulfobacterales. Next base: position 2,376 of record JAIWEZ010000118.1, read on the forward strand.
CAAGGAGATATCCCAGGAAATGGAACTTATTGAACCAGGTTATCGGAAGAGATTCATATACCAGGTATGCGCGTATTTTTTACTTACTATCGCTGTTGGGGCCTTGTGTCTTTATGTCTTTTTAGACCGGCCTTTTGATCAAGGGTATCTCATGGCACTCAGTAGCTTGGATCAGTTGCGCCACGAACTGTTCTGGGCAGTGCTGGCTACAATATTGACACAGCTTGTGGTCTTTTCCTTGCTGGTCTTTTTTGTCTCTCTTTTCTGGACCCATAAGATAGCTGGGCCCCTGTTTCGGTTGAAGAAGACATTTGCCAGGGTCGCTTCCGGCGATCTTGCCCCTATGACCGGACTCAGGCAAAAGGACCAGCTCAAGAGTGTTCCAGGGCTCCTTAATCAGGGTCTTGAGGCCCTTGGAAATGAGCAGTCCTGTCTAAAGGCCGAGATTATCCCACTGGAAAAGGAAATAGCCCGGCAGGTTGAATACGGCATGGATGTGGCCCGATTGAGAGAGATCAATCATCAGATAGGGCTTGTGTTAAAAGGACATGAAACATCCGGCTCCTAAGGCATCCCGGCGGAATCTTGCACTGAGCCTGGCAGTGGCGGTCCTGGTTGCCCTGGCCGGCTTGAGCGGTTCCGAGAGGGTAAATCCGCATATCAGCAAGACGCCTTGTAATGACTGCCACCTCCGCGACCCATTAGAGATGTCGGAGCGCGAGGCCGAGACCCGTCTTTTTGTCAACGACATCGAGACCATCTGTTTAAGATGCCATACAGAGGTCAGGCTCAGTATGTCGCATCCCACTGCTGTCAGGCCCAGTTTTCCACTTCCTGCGGACATGTATCTGGACTGGAAGGGCGAATTGACATGTACCACTTGCCATTATATGCATCAGTATCCGGCTGTACCATATGGTGCTGGAAATAATAAGTTTCTTCGCCGCAATTCCATAGGACAGGCCTTTTGTCTGGAGTGTCACCAGCATGACTTTCTGTCAAACCGGTCCATGGGGCACGGGTTGGCACAGGAAACCGCCCACTTTACCCCGGTGCCCGAATGGTCCGACGGTGAGCAGTTTCTGGCTGGATCTTCAGAAAGTTGCCTTAGCTGTCACGACGGCTCACTGGCCCGGGTAGCGCAAACTAAGATTGCTTCTTCCGGCATATGGCGGCATACAGGACCTTCCGGAAGGGACAGCCATCCTATAGGTGTCAGCTACCTGTTGGCCTTCAAGAAGAAGAAATACGGATACAAAGCGCCCGGAGACCTCCCCTCGTGCATTCAGTTGCCTGGAGGCAAGGTTGGGTGTGTATCGTGTCACAATATTTATTCAAAGAACGATCACCTTCTGGTGATGAGCAATGAGGGAAGTAGACTATGTCTGACCTGTCACATCAAATAACCAGGCCTTACCGGCGGAGAAAATACCTTGTGGACAGGACCTTTCAGCTCCGCTTCCTGTTCCTGTTCCTGGGCGGCGTGCTGGTGATTGGCGGCCTATCAGGGGGAATGACTTATGGTGTCCTGCACTCCATTCTTACGCGATGGCTCTATTCACCCCACTTGTATCATCAAAGGTCCGGTGAGCTCTTCGGGCCCGCACTCTTGTGGATCAATATGGGCTTATCCATAGGGTTGACAGTATTGGTAGTGGTTTCGAGTGTCCTGTTCTTGCGCCGGGTGGCCGGGTCACTGCAGCGTTTCGCCATTCATCTATGCGGCATGAGCCAGGGCAAAATCCCTCCAGCCATACATTTCCGAAAGAATGATCCCCTTCATGAAACGGCTGAAGAATTCAATTCCATGGTCATGGCCCTGGCTGAAAAGCGCACTACAATTTTTGAGCAGTTAACTGAGGCAAAGGGCCTGGTGAACGAGGTCCTGGAACAGCAGTTGCAGGACATGGAACAGGCAAAAGAGACCCTGGACAGGGCGGCTGCACAGATGCAGGCGGCCCTCAAGGGTCTTGAGGAGTCCATAAGATGAAATCCATTGTATTCCTTTTGATTCCGGCTTGTTTGGCCTGTTACCTTTTCGGGTGCGGGCCAAAACACGCCCAGGAGGTAATGGAAAAGCCTGGTATTGAACTCATGTGGCCTGGCCCGCCGGCCCCTCCCCGGGTCAGATGGGTCGGGGAGTTCAAGGACTGGAATACCACCGTAGTGAAGAAAAGCCTGTGGAAGAGGCTAAAGGAGGCCCTGATAGGTCAGGAGCCCAGATTCATTGTAAAACCGTACGGTATCTATGTGGACGGGCAAGACCGCCTATTTATCGTAGATGTCGGTGCCCGTCTCATTCATTTCATGGACCTTAAAAGCAGGCAGTACTCAGTGATTCCCAGGGACAGGAGTGCGGTCCTTCATACCCCGATAGACCTTACAGGAGATGGACAGGGGAATATCTATATTACCGATTCAGAGGCAAAGGGCATCCTGCGTTATGACTTACGCCATGAAGTTATGGAACAATGGGTCACAGAGGGGCTTTCCCGGCCCACTGGTATTGCCTATAATAGTATAAACCGCTTGATCTATGTGGCCGACTCCGTGGTACATCAGGTAATCGCCTTCGGGCTGGACGGTCAGGAGAAGTTCCGTTTCGGGTCCCACGGCATGGGTCCCGGGCAGTTCAATTATCCAACCGCCCTTACCGTGGACACGGCCGGACAGGTCGTTGTCACTGATGCACTCAATGCCCGCATCCAGGTTTTTACCCCTGATGGTAGGCAGCTCCGGGCCTTCGGCCAACATGGCGATACCTCCGGGAGGTTTGCAAGACCAAAAGGTGTGGCAGTGGACAGTGACGGGCATATCTATGTCTGTGACGCCTTGTTCGATACCGTGCAGGTCTTTGACCAGGGCGGTTCGCTCCTTCTGACCTTTGGTGAGAGCGGTCACCGGCTTGGGGAATTCTGGATGCCTACCGGCATCTTTATAGACGGCCAAGACAGGATTTACGTGGCCGACTCCTTTAACCAGCGTGTCCAGATCTTCCAGTATCTGAAAGTCCAGGGGAATACAAGATGAACAACACAGCCAGGGTATTGCCGGTACTATTCACGTTGACAGTGATCCTGCTTGCCGCCCAGGCAAGCGATGTCATGGGCGAGAGCATATTCTACACAAAGCACAATCTCTCTGTAAGCGGGACCGGTGAAAGATATAAGGCTACTGACGAGGAAAGGGTATGCATCTTCTGTCATACCCCGCACCATGCAAGCACGGTTACACCCCTTTGGAGCCGCGATGTCGGCGGAAGTGTGTATAACCTTTACGCATCCACTACCATGGAGGCACAGCCCGGCCAACCCACCGGGGCCTCGCGTCTCTGTCTGAGCTGCCACGACGGGACCATCGCCCTGGGTAAGCTTTACGCTGCTTCGGAACCTATTGCAGGTCTGGAGTCCACACTTCTCCCAGGGGCCTCCAATCTCGAGACCGACCTTTCAGACGACCACCCTGTTTCCTTTTCATATACCACTTCCCTGGCAAGTGAAAACAAAGAATTGCGTGATCCCGGAACACTTCCGCCTGCGATCAAGCTTGAAGACGGCCATCTACTGCAGTGCACGGCCTGTCACAATCCTCACAAAAATCCGTATGTCAAATTCCTGGTAATGGATAACCATGGTTCGGCGCTTTGCAAGGCATGCCATAACAAGACCGGCTGGTCTCTGAGCAGCCATGCCATTATAGAAGGATGCCTTAACTGCCACATGCCCCACAATGCCGAGGGGCCTGAGTGGCTGCTCAAGAAGCAGATAGAGGAGGAAAACTGTCTGACGTGCCACAGTATCAGAGGTACCGCCTCTGATGTCGAGACCCAGATCAACAAAGTCCATCATCACCCCGTAGAGGCCGAAACAGGTGTGCACGATCCGTCAGAAGACCCTCTGACCGCGGCCTACCATGTGGAATGTACCGACTGCCATAATCCCCACCGGGTAAATAGTAGCGGAGCCGTGGCACCGTATGTGAACGGATCTCTTGTAGGCGTAAGCGGTATAAACATCTCAGGCAGTCTGGTCGAGGAGGCGGCTTACGAATACGAGATCTGCTTCCGCTGTCATGCAGACAACTCCTTTGTGCCCACAGTCGTTGTATGGAGACAGATAGAAGAGGTGAACGAGAGGTTACGTTTCGACCCGGTCAATCCCTCTTACCACCCGGTGGCTGGTATCGGAAAGGGTTATGACGTACCAAGCCTCTGGCCCGAGTATACGGTAACCAGCAGGATCTACTGTACTGACTGTCACAGTTCGGATGACGGAACCAAGGCAGGAGGCCAGGGCCTTGACGGGCCGCACGGCTCCATATATCCTCACCTGCTTATGGACCGTTATGAGCAGGACTCCTATCCGCTTTCCTATTCTGAGAGCAACTATGCCCTGTGCTTCCGCTGTCACAACCCTGTAATCCTCCTGAGCAGTAGTTCTGCATTTCCCCCCCATGAATCGCACGTAAAAATGAAAGGGGTCCCGTGTTCAGTATGCCATGATCCTCATGGCATACCACTGGCGGACGGCGGCAGTATAGCGGGGAACGCTCATCTTATCAATTTTGATCGGGAATTTGTGGGCATAGAAGGAAGCTATGATTCCTATGATAAGAGTTGTACGGTGAGTTGTCATAGCAGCAATCCCAAAAGCTATCGGTGGTAGGGGGAAGGTTTTTAGGCTGAAGGTATTTAGGTGGAAGGCTGAAAAGATGAACATCGAACATCGAACGTCCAACATCGAATGTTGAATGGGAAAAAATGAAGAAACAGACTTATGGCTCGGGGGAAAAGCTGCTAATTATTGTAGAACACGGTATATCAGTATACTTCAGCCTTCAGCCTTTAACCTAAATGGCT
>JAIWEZ010000119.1:0-7224 GCA_048631945.1 Gammaproteobacteria bacterium
AAAGACTTATATCCCTATCTCTGGTGGGGGCATGCGCTCCTGAGCCTTTGTTTTATTGCAGCGATCCCCTTTACCAAGCTTTTTCATGTCCTGGGGGCGCCCGCGGCGATCTATTTCCAGGGGTCCGGCAAACCGGCCATCCTGGATGTAGAGGAAGGGGCGGGAGAATATGATCTGGGTGATTCTGTCTTCTTTGACGCCTGCATGCGGTGCGGGCGGTGCGTGGCGGCCTGCCCCTCTACAGGAGCCGGTGAACCCTTTGCCCCTCTGGATTTTGTCCAGGCGATGCGCCACGCCCTGTGGCAGGCGCATTTCCCATTAGGGGATATCCGGTTTCTGAGCAGGGGTGAAGAAAGCAAAGTGGATGAAAGGATCTGGTACTGCACCACCTGCCGGGCCTGCCTGGAGGTCTGTCCTGTCTACGGTGCCACCTTCGAGGCCGTAATGAAGAAGAGGGTCTTGGCCGTGGAGGAGGGAACCAATATACCCAAGCTTATGAACCAGACCCTTGAAAAGGTCTTCAAATACGACAATCCTTGGGAGTCATCCAAAAATAAGCGGGGGGCCTGGGCAGAGGGACTGGATCTGGTTGATCTGGCAAAAAGGGACGCAAAAGCGGAGCTCTGCTACTTCGTGGGATGTACCACCTCCTTTGATGACACGGCCCAGGGAATCGCCCTGTCGTTTTCAAAGATCCTTCAGTCGGCCGGGGTCAATTTCGGCATCCTTGGTAAAAAAGAGCCCTGCTGCGGAGACATTGCCAGGCGGATGGGTGAATTGGGCCTCTTTGTGGAGCAGATGGAGAAGTGTCTCGATCTTTTTGACAAATACGGCATTACCGACGTGGTGACCTCTTCGCCCCATTGCTTCCATACCTTTCGAAATGAATACCCTGAAGCGCCTTTCAGGGCGCGCCATTACACCCTGGTCTTGCGGGAACTGATCGCCCATGGGAAGCTCCAATTCAAAGAGGGGGAGGGGGCGACGGTCACCTACCATGACCCCTGCTACCTGGGCCGGTACAATCGGATCTTTGATGAGCCGAGGGAAATTATTCGCTCGATACCAGGCATCAGTCTGGTGGAGATGACCCACCACGGGGCCGACAGTCTCTGCTGCGGTGGAGGTGGCGGAAGGATGTGGCAGGACCTGAAGGGCGAGGTCAAGATGAGCGATGTCCGGATCAGGGAGGCCGAGGCAACCGGCGCACAGATCCTCGTCACCGCATGCCCTTTGTGTCGCATCATGCTGGAGGATGCCCGCAAGGCGGCAGGGCTGAACGAGACCCTTCGGGTCATGGATCTAAATGAGCTGGTTTTGCAGGCACTAGGAAATTGAATATTGAATATTGACAATTGACTATTGATGCATTGGTACTTGTACCTCAAATTTCGGATTTCAAATGTCGAAGGTCTTAAATCATAAGGTTACAAGCGGATAAGACATTTATGTTGTTTTTCAATCGACAATCGTAAATCCCATAAAGGGAGGATTAAGATGAATGATGTGCTGATACTGGGAGAGGTGATAGAGGGATCAGTAGATACGAGAACCCTCGAATTGTTGGAGGCAGGAAAGAAGCTTGGCAGTGGTCTCGGGGGAGGGCTTTCTGTAGTGGTACTTGGGGACAAGCTTTCCGAGGTAGCCGAGCAAGTTGCCTCCTACGGACCGGATAAAGTTTATAAACTAGAACACCCATTATTAAAAGACTTTAAGGCCGACCTGTGGCTTGAGTCTTTAGAACAGGTGTGCAGGCAGATCAACCCAAAAATCTTCCTCATGAGCCACTCTTTCATAGGTATGGAGTTAGGCCCGAGATTGGCCTGTCGGTTGAACACCCGGCTTACCACAGATTGCACAGATCTTCGAATTGATCCTGAAGACGGACTTCTGCTACGGACAAAGCCCGTATATGGCGGTAATGCAATCTCGATCTTTAAGTACCCGGCCGAGCCGCAACTGGCGACGGTGAGGGGAAAAGTCTTTGAACCTGCCGAGGCGGTTGATGGGAAAGGAGAGATCGTGGATATGGTTCCGGAAATCGATGAATCCATGATCAAGGTGGAATCCATCGAGGTCGTCAAAGAGGATGTCGTTTCGCTGGACAATGCGGATGTGGTGGTTGCCGGCGGCGCGGGGCTAGGCGAAGAGGACGGGTTTGAGATACTCCAGGACCTGTCAAAGGCCCTAAGTAAATCGTTTGGAAGTGTGATGATCGGATGCAGCAGAGTGGCCGTGGATAAAGGCTGGATCTCTTCCGATCATCAGGTGGGTCTTACCGGCACCATGATTTCCCCGGATATCTATATTGCGGTGGGAATATCGGGGGCTATTCAGCATCTTGTCGGTATGTATCACTCCAAAAAGATCATCGCCATCAATACGGATCGAGGCTGCAACATGTTTAAGGTGGCCGATTACGGTGTTGTTGAAGATTATGAAAAGGTTATACCCGCTCTTGTAAAGAGATTGGAGGAACTGTCATGAAAGAGTTAGAAATAATAGTCTGCGCCAAACAGATTCCCGACCCTGAAGCGCCTTTGTCGGATGTCAGTATGGATGCTGAAAAAAAGGAGGTTATCGTTGATGCGCCACTGGTCATCAGCCCGTTTGATGAAAATGCCCTGGAGGCCGCCCTTCTGCTGCAGGAAGAGATCGACGCGAAGGTCACCGTCTTGAGCTTGGGCAAGAAGGTCTCGGACACGGTATTGAGAAAGAGCCTGGCAGCCGGTGCTGATGAATTGATACTTCTGGAAGATGGAGCTTTCGAAAAGCTTGACAGCCATTCCGTCGCCTGTGCGCTGGCCGATGCCATCAAGAAGATAGGCGAATATGATCTTGTTTTGACCGGAAGGCAGGCCGGAGACTGGGATTCCGGTCAGGTCGGCTTGATTCTGGGTGAGTTGTTGGCGCTTCCATGCATTAATCTGGCCCGCGAGATCAAGGTAGAAGATGGGAGTGTGGTGGTGAAAAAGGCCATTCCCGGGGGATATGAACTGGTTAGGGCTAAGATGCCTGCACTGGTAACGGTGAGCAATGAGGTTGGCGAGTTACGATATATTTCAAGGACTAAGATGTTTAAGATGCTCAGGGGGGCTTCTTCTATTCCTTCATGGAGCAGCGAGGATTTTGTCTCGGACCAAGAAGAGCTACAGAAAATGGGGATCGTTGAGCTTTCATCGCCGCCTGATATGGGACGGAATTGCGAGTTTTTAGATGGTGCTACACCTGATGAATTAGCCGATAAATTGGCGGCTGTTTTCAAGGCTCTCCGATGATTTTTTTAAAACCGAGGTTGAGCGGTTCAACATTCACGGTTTCCCGCTGCAAGCGGGATTCAGGGTCCGGAGACTTCCCTCCTTTAGATGGGATCTTCGACCAGCATCTCTCCGAGCGGGAGGCCAGTTTCAAGTTTCAAGTTTCCAGTTTCATTATGAGGAGTTTTCAATCATCTTAAAAAAACAGGAGGTAGATAGATGGCAGACAAGGCTTACGATGCGGTTATTATTGGTGGAGGGCATCATGGTACGATTATTGCCCCTTATTTAGCAAAGGCTGGCATGAAAGTAGGGGTTTTTGAGCGGCTGGATTATCTTGGCGGCGGCGCCGTATCCTTTGATGACACGCCGGCGCCTGGGTTTCGAGGCAACTTTTGCGCCCATTTTACGCGCTTTTACAGTCATCCTGCTTATAAAGAATTTAATCTTCGCGGTGAGGGGCTGGAGTATGTTTTTCCTGATACAAACGAAGCCATCATCTTTGATGATGAAACCGCCTATGTGAGCTACGCCGCTTTTCCAGTGGTGGACCCACAAACAGGGGAAACAAGGTATAACGAAAAAAATGTGAAAAAGACCTATGACCAGATCAGCCGGTTTTCTAAACCTGACGCTGAGGCATATCTTGATTGGACGGAAAAATATAAAGAAATAATCCGACCGGCATTTGCCAGGCATAGGTACTCGGTGCCGACTCCCTATGGGGTCCCTGATGCCCTGGAAGAACTGATGTCCAACCCCAAAAGCGGGATTGATCCATCCATGCAATTCATGACCGCCAAGGAGATCGCGCATTATTTCTTCGAAAGCGAGGAACTCAGGATTTTAACGCTTAGAGGGTTTCTCACCTCCTCCGGCATTTATGCGGACGATGTGCCGGGCCTTGTTTTTACCTTTGCGATCCTCCACCTGGTGTTAGGATGGGAGGCGGCTGCCATTGCCAAAGGTGGAACGCAGTCCATTACGGATGCGCTTGTCTCAGCAGGTAAAAAACTGGGAGTTGAATATTTTGTCAATTCCGAAGTGGATAAAGTAATTATTGAAAACGGTCAGGCCAAGGGCATCAAGTTATTGGATGGGACCGAGGTTGAGGCCAAGCAAATGGTGGTATCTGATAATGCCACTCCCCAGCTCTTCCTTCGCATGATTGGAGAAGATCATCTGAGCACCCAAGTAAGGCGTAAGGTGGACGCGTATTTCTTTGATCGCGCGCAACTTTTCTGGGGAACCGTAGCTGTGCATGAGCTTCCCCAATATAAGGCGGCCAAGAACAACCCTGATGTCAATTCCGCGCCGCGGACCTACCTTGCGCCCAAGGATCTGGCCTTTATGGAAGACAAATATGTGCATGAGATCTTCCTGTTGGGGATGCCCTCCAAGTTTTTCCTGCTGACGGCGCCGGACAGCATATGGGATCCAACCCGCGTACCCGAAGGAAAACACAGCCTGCATGTGGAGGATTTTACCTGTCCTGCCCGATTTTTTTCCAGAAAAGAGTGGCGCAACCTGCATGATGAATTTTATGACTCCATGATCGCACAATGGCAGAAATACGCCCCCAACATGACCAAAGACAACTTCATTGGAGAGCGTATTACGACGCCCATCGATATACAGGATACGCATCTGGATATGAGAGAAGGGGGCTGGAGCGAGGGTAATCAAGGCGGATCTCAAAGCGGCCGTTTCAGAGGACTACCTGGAGGTTTTCGGACATTTATCAATAATCTTTATATGTGTTCCTCAAGCGTACCTGGGGGCGCGGGTATCGGACGGGGCTCCAGTTATAATTGTTACCAGGTGATCGCCGAAGACCTGGGGCTGCGGAAGCCGGAATATTAATGAGCTGTGGGCAACCCTCCCGCTTATAAGCGGGAGGGGTTCCCACAGTTTGACGTTTCCGGGAATACAAAAGAAGCTCCTTAAATGTGAACTGCTTAAAATGTAAAACGGTGGGGATGGCTTCAACAGAAACAGAAGCGTCGTGAAATGATGATAACGAATGGTAAAGGAGTGTGAAAATGCGTCTGAAGGGGAGGGTTGCCATCGTAACTGGAGGGGCCAAAGGCCTGGGAAGGGCGTTCGCCCTGAAGCTGGCTGAGGAGGGTGCCAGGGTCATGGTGGTCACAAGGAAGGATATGGCCAACCTTGAAAAAACGGTTCAGCAGATCAAAGATCTGGGAGGCGAAGCCGCCCTGTTTCAGGCCGATGTGGCCAGGGAAACGGATATGTTGAACATGGCCGAGGCGACCAACAAGGCATTTGGCAGGATAGACATTCTGATAAACAACGCGGCTATCTATGACGGTATCAAACGCAAGCCCTTTTATGAAATCGATCCGGACGAATGGGATCTCGTAATGACGGTCAATGTTAAAGGAGCCTTCCTTGCGGCCAGGGCCGTTTTCCCCTACATGAAGGCGCAGGGTTACGGTAAAATCGTAAACCTGAGTTCAGAAGTCTTTTATACGGGTTCCAACGGATTTGCCCATTATGTGGCATCCAAGGGGGGGATTATCGGGCTAACCAGGGCCCTGGCCGTAGAACTGGGACCTCATAACATATGCATCAATTGTGTCGCTCCCGGCTTTACGGATACTGAGGCAAGTCGAGGTTTAGCCGATGTGACTAAATATGATACATCCAAGACACCTTTGAGACGGCTGGAAAGGCCGGAGGACCTGACCGGCGCCGCATTGTTCCTGGCCTCGCCTGAAAGCGACTTTATCACGGGTCAGACAATACTTGTGGACGGCGGACGGGCAATGCATTAAACTAGAGCTACCCCGCTACTCTATGACTCTTACATGCTCGACACCCCGGGCGCATGGGAGTATGGCGGTACATTCTCTATTATTACGACAAGAAGCCATTGAGTTTTTAAAAGAGGAATCCATGACTGTACTTACAGGCAAACTCCTCAGAATTGATTTGAGTAATAAGAGACATTTCGAAGAGGAAATCCCAGTTCAGTATTATAAAAAATTTATTTCTGCGCGAGGGCTCAGTGCTAAATACCTCTATGACGAGCTTAAGCCGGGTACGGATCCCCTTGGGTCCGAAAACAGGCTGATCCTGTCCATCGGAGTCCTTGGGGGTACAGGGCTCCAGGGCTTTTCCAAGTGGTGTGTTATGTCAAAAAGTCCGCTCACAGGCACCATCTTTCGCTCCATTTCTGGCGGGAATTTCGGCACATGGATGAAGCACGCGGGATATGACCTGATCATCATCCAGGGAAAGGCGCCGGACCTATCATATATTTATCTTGATAAATCGGGTGTTCATTTTCTGGGGGCGAATCACCTCGCCGGTCTGGATCCCCGAATGACACAAATGATATTAAAGGAGACCCACGGCCGTCATACCGAATCGGCCTGTATCGGCCTTGCCGGGGAAAATCACGTCCGTTATGCTGTTATCACTTCGGGAGAACGTACGGCATCGCGTGGAGGGATGGGGACGGTCATGGGGGCCAAAAATCTCAAGGCGATAGCCATACGGGGCACCGGTTCGGTGGGAGTCGCTTCAAGGGATAAATTGAAGATCGCAAGGGGAGAGATGGCCAAGGCAATGAAAGAGAGTCCTATCCTTTACACCGAATTTGCAAAAACCGGGACTCCCTCAAATGTTGATAACACATGTGCCCTGGGCATATTTCCCGCCAAGAACTGGACGGCCACCGGGGAATTCGTGCCAGTGGAAAAAATCGGCGTGGAAGCGCTTGAGACGCGAAACGCGGGCAGGGAATTTTGCTATGGGTGCCCTGTCGGGTGCAGCCAGTTGAAGCTGGCCCGCACAGGCTCCTATTCCGGTATCCTGACTGAAGGTCCCGAGTTTGAAACCATGTATTCCTTTGGGGGGCAGACAGGGGTTGACAACATAGACGGTATCATTGCCGCTGACCGCCTGTCCGATGAGCATGGTTCGTGTCAGCAGCGGCGCCTGG
>JAIWEZ010000120.1:0-7192 GCA_048631945.1 Gammaproteobacteria bacterium
AACCTCTCCAGGGTGGTGGGAGACTTGGTATTCGAACTGTTTCATAGCGCCTCCTTGGCAATTAAGGTTAGATCCTTATCTGACAGGCCTTGTAAAAGGCATAGCCAGTAAATGGCGCAAATTCAGCTTATCCGGCTTCTGGTAGGCTCCCATGCCGATGCGGATTGTCTTCTGATCCACATCCTTTAGAAGCGTGCCGAGCAACCGATCCCAGATGGAGAAAATGGTGCCGTAATTGGTATCCCTCTCTTTTATGATGACTGAATGGTGGATCCGGTGCATCGACGGAGGAACAAAAAGAATCCAGAAAATCCTCTCAAACCATTTCGGCACCTTCAAGCTGCTGTGATGGAACTGGGCGCATAATACCAGAGCACTTTCAAAGATCATCACTCCCAACGGACTGGCGCCGAGCAAGAAGACAAGGGCTATCTTAATCACCCCTGAAATGGCTAACTCGCCTATGTGAAATCGTGTCGCGGTAGAGACATCCATGTTGAGGTCACTGTGATGAACCCTGTGGAATCGCCAGAGCAAAGGGACCTCATGATTTAGGAGGTGCCATACGTAAAGCATGAAATCCATAAAGGCCACTGTAACAAGAAATTTGACCCACCCGGGCAGCGCCACCATGTTGAGTACGCCCAACTGATGGGTTGTGACGTACATGGCCGTGCTGACAATTGCCCCTGCAAATACCACTTGAAGGATCAAGCTGTTGAACACGGTGAGAGTAATGTTATTAATCCAGCGCTTTACCTTGGAGACCGAACTCTGCCTGTACGGCACTAAGATCTCTATCACCAGGAAAAAAAGGAGTCCTCCCCAGAACAAGGAAAACCTTATGAATGACGCATCGGGCTGAATCACCTGAGAACTCCTGAGAACAAGTCTACATCATGTCATCATAACTTTGATCCACGGCACGATCTATCACCGACTTCAGCTTCTGTTCTTTATCCAGTCTTCGATCTCTGCTCCTTGATATTCCTCCTGTTGGACGGTGAGGTCCAGGTTAATGACAAGTCCTGAATGCTTCTTCACTTCGCTGTCTTCTCTCAACTTCAAGTGGCGCTCCCGAGCCCCCCGCACATCTTCCAAGGCCCTTTTCAGAGCCAGTCCAATGGCATTACTCATGTCTATCTCGCCAGGTTTGAATTTGGGGGCAACACCATCTTCTGCGATATCTTCAGCAAAGTGTGCCAGCTGTTTCATTTTCTCTATGGCCATATCCATGATCTTCCAGCCCATGATTTCATCTTTTTGGAAAAGCCAGGATGTGCGTAAATGCTGCAACATCTCGGTATATTTACTTGTCACTTCTATCTGCAACTTGTCCAGGAGCTCCTTGGGCAATTCACTCTCCTCCCCTGGGAGGCCTGCTGCCTCTTCCGGGCTCAATTTGTCCAGTTTTCTTTGAAACTTTCTGGCATGGATAGCCGATTCCCAGGCTTCTCTCTGAAGGACCCTCCTGATGTGGGGATCATCCACCTTATCCGCTTCTCCGCCGTAATGAGGGATCAACTTCTCCTCGTATTCGACGTACGATTTGAGCATTGTGGCCCGGCTGGTTGGATCGTAGGGATAGGGAGCGGGTGTGAAGTTTGGCTCCCCTCCCAATTCACCTATGATCATACCCAGCCAGTGCATGTGCCACATCTCATCCCTGGAGATGGAAATTAGGCTCGCCCCCAGGGGGGTATCTTCCCCTTCCATCCATCCGTGGACAAGATACCGTATGATCGCTGCATGCTCGTCAGCTAAATCCCTATTTAACAAACCAATTAATCCTTGTTTCTCCACGGCTCACCTCCCTGTAATTCTCTAATGGTAACAGTCCATCTACCCAACGCCTCACCGTTGTGTTATTTTGCTCCTTGAATAGTAAGTGTAGCCGTATTCACCTTTATTGGTGCATATTCTGAAGGCATAAGCTGCAAAAACTCACCCACTGAGCTTGGGACAAGGCTGTAGTAAAGGATAGCCTTAATGGTTACAGGACCCGGGGATATATCTTGAGGTATATTCCATGAATAAGTCTCAATCTTTGTCTCCTGGGGGCCAATTCTATAGTCTACTATACTGTTTTCAGCCGTATACCATTGACAGATGGTCATCCTCCCTTGGGGGTCAAAAAAGGGTCTTCTAAAAATCCTTACGCCATCCGGTATATCACCATCCCTCTTCACACCCTTAAATGCTTTCATCCCCATGATTTCACCCATGGCTTGATAGGCTAATGTCTTTGCATTAGAAATCGTATAGTCTTCTCCCTGAAAGCCCTTCTTATCCAAAGCCAAATAATAGGTCTTTCCTTTGGCATCAATCGCCACCATCTCAAGCCAAAGCATCCTCTCTTCAGAAGACCCAGAGGGTATAGAGTGCCCTACCTTGCCATTGAAAAGCTCCGTTCTGACCTTTATGCTTGAGTCAGGGGTGATCTGATTTGCGTCTGCATATAAGGCAATATCTACTGCTCCAGCCATTTTATTGGGAAAATGGGCACCATGGAAGGCATGATGGGCCATGTCAGTCCGTAATTTCCCTCCTCTGGCAGATTTCCCGGGCGCTCGATACATGTGGCAGTCCTGACATCTTATTCCCTCCTTGGCATAAGGCCCTGCCTTCCACTCCCGGTAGGTTTCCTTTACCCAGGCACCATAAGGGCTTTGCTCATCATGACAAGTGGCACAAAGCTCAGAGCTTCTGATAAATTTAGAATATTTAACATCATGAAAGGAAGATTGCCCATCACTTCTTGGGCCAAACTTCACTTTGCCAGGCTCTATGACAAAGCTAAAATTAAAGGGTTCTTTTTCCGTTGATCCGGTAATGCTGTGACAAATCTCACAACTTACCCCTTCATTCACCCGTGTCCCTGCTGCAGGTGGCTTTGGGGGTATATCTCCGGTTAAGAAGGCAAGGGGGCCGTGGCAAGCAACGCATCCTCCTTTTACCCCTGCCACTTTATCTAGCTTCAGGGCATGAGGTAAGGCGAGCTTGAAATATTCCACGTCATCCCAATGATGAGTGAATGACTGAGACATAAGGCTTTGTTGCCATTCCTGATAAATCCCCTTGTGGCAGGTCCTGCATTTCGTTGGTTTTTTGAAATCTTCATACTGGAATTTGCCCATTTCTGCCCCTTTTGCAATAAAAGGGGTTAGAATAAAGAAAATTGCCAAAAAAATCACGTTCCCTCTTTTCATAATACCTCCTCATTTTGATACGAAATTGAGTCCACGGCTCATATCTCCGGGCCACTTCAAGCCTTAAAAAGACCTCCTTCCAATTACTTTGAATTGAGCCTGAAGCAATTGGGCAGAAGTTCAAGCGGTCACCATCCTAAAACGAAAACCCTATAAACCCACCAGCCACTCACCACCTGCGTCAAAGCAAGAATCAAAAGAACAAGATTGCTCAGGCCATGAATCAAGGGAAGGGCCTTTCTTTTCTTTTTGTAATGGTTCATGTACTGCCCGGAGGCAAAGCCAAAGATGATAAAGGGAGCCATTGCAATGGCGACCTTACCGTGAGTCCCGGTTATGAGGAAGCCGTGCCAGGAAAGATACACCATGGTCACGCCCCCCATCATGCCCCCCAGCAATGCCCCCAGAGCAATCTCTCCCAGGAGGACATGCCGCTTCCATCTGAAAACCATCTTCTGAGAAAGATGGAGGAAGCGGAAGCGCTGAACCCCGAGGTAAAACACATACAGGGTCAACAGCACGGCAGAAAATTGAATGATTGGGTGAATCTCAAGCACGGCAGACCCCATTGAAGCCAGGGATTTGGGAAACAGCCCGTTAATAGTTGAACCTATTTAAACTCATGCAACAGGATAAAGTCGTTGCTGGCTCTGGTGCCGTGGCAACCAATACAGCCTGCGGGTTTGCCAAAAGGCTTGGCCTCACCCTTGGGTGTGTATTTTGCCCAAAACCAATCTCCGTCTTTTGGATTGTATCCATGGACCTTGTACATCACGGTGATGGCCTTAAGCTCCTTGGCTTTGCTGAAGTTTTCCTTTACCACGATGGCCCCATACTGAACCGGAGGTTTTGGCGAGTTCAAGGCACGATCGTTAACATAAACCTTGTGTAAGGGACCATGCGGCGCTCGCCCTGGTTGCATGCCCTGATGGTCTGGCCAGAAGGACCATTCTTTGTATGGAGAAACTTTTGTGATGTAGTTCCACAGCTCAGCCGGACCCGGCCCGGGCATTTCCTCAGAAGCAAGAGAACCTGACAGAAAACAAGCTGTAATGATTAAAACGCCGATAGTCATTGCCACTTTTTTCATTTTGAGCCTCCTTTCTTAACCCTTTACCTTGCACGTTGACATTCCAAAAAGGGTATAGAGTCCACACCAACCTATGGCGGCTGTAAAAAGCGGCACTAGGCCGACAGCTCCCCACCAACTCTTCAAATAGACGCCAACTGCAATGACAATGAGCCCTATGAGCGCTCTGATAATCCGATCGGTTTTCCCTATGTTGCATTTCATGCGTATCACCTCCCATCATATTTACGCCAATGTCCACTAAGAAAGCATCCTCAGGCGGAGTCAATGAAGCACTGCTTCTAACTGACCCACGTCCTTTATGGGTACCTGACAGGCGTATTGCTCACACAGATAAACTGTGGGTTGGTGATTGATAGGAGCCATGGCCTCCACAAAGGGAGACAAGTCCGCAAGTCTTTTGCCTTCCGTCCCTTGACGTCTAAGAAGCAAAACCTTGTTGGGTAGAAACTTTCTCCACACGACGCTGACCATAGCTCGAGTGGTGTCAAGAGCAGGGTCCCCGGCAATGACAATCTCCCGGCTTGGGCCAATCATAAAATCAAGGGCGATCAACAATTGAGTATAAGCCATGGGTTGGACCATGACCTGCCTGGAAAAGGCCCGGGCCAATTGTTCGGCCCTTTGCTCCAAATCGACATTGCCTGTCATGCGGCCCAAACGCAAGAAGTTCAAGGCGGCAACCGAGTTGCCTGAAGGCAGGGCCCCATCGTAGACCTCTTTGCTCCGTGTGATCAGTGGTTCGTTCCCTTTCCCGGTAAAATAAAGTCCCCCACCCTGTTTGTCCCAGAAAATGTCTATCATCGCCTTGTTAAGGACAAGGGCCTCCTCAAGATATGAAATCGAAAAGGTAGCCTCATACAATTCGATCAAGCCCCAGACCAAAAAGGCGTAGTCATCCAGGTATCCCGGATAGGCTGCATCCCCTTGCCTGTACCGGCGGAGAAGCCTACCATCGGCTGTTCTGAGGTTTCTTAAGATGAACCCGGCGGCCCTTTGGGCTGCGTCCGCATACGCTTGATCGCCAAGGACCTGGTACCCTTTTGCAAAGGCAGCGATCATGAGACCGTTCCAGGAGGTGAGAATCTTGTCGTCTTTAAGTGGATGGATCCGCTTTTTGCGGATATGAAAGAGTCTATCCCTCGTGTCATCGAGAACCGTCTCAAGTCTTGTCAGATCCATGCCCTCTTTTGCCGCAAAGCTCCGGACAGACATACGCACATAGGGGATGCTCTGGCCTTCTTCAAAACTACCTGCCTCAGTGATGCCATAAAAGCGGCAGAAGAGATCGCCCGTCTCTTTGCCCAAATGTGCTTTAACCTCCCGAGGTGTCCAAACATAGAACAGACCCTCCTTGCCTTCACTATCGGCATCTTCTGCGGAATAGAATCCGCCATCAGGGGAGGTCATATCGCGCAATACATATGTAAATATTTCTCGGGCCACCTGCGCAAATTCAGACTTTCCTGTCACCTGATAGGCCTCTGTATAAGCCATGGCCAGCAAGGCCTGATCGTAAAGCATCTTTTCAAAGTGGGGAACCAGCCACTTCTCATCAACTGAATATCGATGGAAGCCAAAACCGATCTGGTCAAAGATGCCCCCTCTCCTCATGGCCTCCAGGGTCTTTTCCACCACTTCCAAGACCATGGAATCGCCGCTCCGCTTGTGCCATCTCAGGAGAAAGGTGAGGTGGTGGGGTGTTGGAAATTTCGGTGCAGTGCCAAATCCGCCCCAGTTCGGATCAAAGATCTTTGCAAGCTGCGCGTAGCCCTTTTTCAACGTCTCAACACTTACGGCATCCACTGACTCATCCGAATCCGACCTAGGTTGAATGGCGCCTGTGATGGCCTCACTCGATTTCAGTATACTTGCCCGTTCGTTTTGCCACATGGCTGCAATCTGCTCCAGGACACTCACAAAACCGGGCATCCCCAACCGGTTTAACTTTGGAAAGTAGGTGCCCGCAAAGAAGGGTTTGCCCTCGGGTGTCATGAAGATCGAAAGAGGCCATCCCCCGTGCCCTGTCAAAGACTGGCACACGGACATGTAAATCTTGTCCACGTCCGGACGCTCTTCACGGTCTACCTTGATGGCGATGAAATATTTGTTCAGAATTCGGGCAACTTCCTCATCCTCAAACGACTCGTGTGCCATCACATGACACCAGTGGCAGGTGGCATATCCTATGGATAGAAAGATAGGCTTGTCCTCTTTTTTCGCTTTTTGGAAAGCCTCCTCACTCCAGGGATACCAGTCAACCGGGTTTGCGGCATGCTGGAGAAGGTAGGGGCTCTTCTCGCTGATTAAGCGATTGGAAGCCCCTTTCGTTTTGTCGTCAGCCGAATACACCTGACCCCCTGACAAAGAAGTTACCAGAAAAACCGACGACCACAGGACGAGTCTAATGCTACGCCTCACCATCGAGAGTACACTGTGTAAAATCAATCTCTTTTCCGCATCCCTTGCAGATATGTTTTTTTTCAAACTCGTCTGAAAAGATTTCTCTTTCCTTCCCACAATTGGGGCACTTGCACATGAATGACTGCAAATGCTTAAGCTGTTGAAAACCTGGGCAGTGTTGGGGAATGGTCATGATAACCTCCTGATGCAATCTTGAGAGACTCTTCCTAGACTACTTCTTCTTCCTGCTCGTGCAGTTCCCCTTTGTGCTTGGTCCCACACATGGGACAGAGAACATCGATCTCTTTTTCATCGCCTATGAACTTTTCGCGCAGGACTTCCGGGCTAAGCTGGCTCACAGTCCCACAGGCGCATGCCGGGCATTCAGCTCTTACAATGTGTCTCTTCTTTGGCATTTTAATCCTCCTATATGACTCAGACCTGGGTTGAGCGGTTCAACGTTCACGGTTCCCGGTTGAAGAGCCCTAAC
>JAIWEZ010000121.1:0-7141 GCA_048631945.1 Gammaproteobacteria bacterium
TGCGGCTACTTTGGCGAAGTCGGCTTAGACCCAATATTCCATTATTCCAACATTCCAGTATTCCAATTGTGGTTCGACAAGCTCACCACCCTGAGCAAAGTCGAAGGGGGGCGAAGCCCCTAAGTTCTATGTCTGAAACTTCTCGTATGACAAAGGCCGCCGGTGTCGTGGGGGCGGCTACCCTGTTAAGCCGTATTTTTGGACTGGTGCGGGATGTGGTGCTGGCTTGGCTATTCGGTGCGGGGATGGCTGCTGATGCCTTCTTTGTAGCTTTTAGGATCCCAAACCTTCTGCGCAGGCTTTTTGCAGAGGGCTCCCTCACGATTTCATTCATTCCTGTGTTCACAGAATACCTGTACAAGCATGGCCGTGAAGAGGCCTTCAAACTGGCACGATCTTCTTGGTGGCTCCTTGCTATCATCCTGGCTGCAGTCAGTGTGGTTGGAGTTCTTCTGGCCCCACTCATCGTGAAGGTTATTGGGTACGGTTTCTCTTCATTTCCAGAGAAATATAATTTAACCGTTGTTTTGACACGGATTATGTTCCCCTACATTTTTTTTATCGGGCTGGTTGCGCTATGTATGGGGATTTTGAATGCTTTGGGGCATTTTGCGGCACCGGCGTTTGCGCCGGTGTTGCTTAACCTCGCTATTATCAGCGCCGCGATCCTTCTTTCGCCACGCATGGAAAAACCGGCAGTAGGCCTTGCTATCGGTGTCATGATAGGAGGGGGCTTACAGTTGGCTCTTCAAATTCCCTTTATGGTCCGCAATGGGTTTCATCTATTGGTACGGAGCCCTTTGTACCATACTGCTGTAGGGCGAATAGCAGCCCTGATGGCGCCAGCTGTGCCAGGTGCTGCAGTCTATCAGGTCAATATCTTGGTGGGGACTGTACTTGCTACACTCCTTCCAGAAGGTAGTGTGTCCTTTCTATACTATGCCGACAGATTGGTCCAATTCCCCCTTGGAGTGTTTGCCATTTCCCTTGCAACTGCTGTGTTGCCGAGCCTGTCTAAGTATGCGGCTCTGGGCGATATGGAACGCCTCCGTTCGTCTTTCTCATATGCCCTGAAGCTGGTCTTTTTTATCTCAATACCGGCCATGACAGGGCTCATTGTCCTGAGGGAACCTATTGTGCGACTTTTCTTTCAAAGAGGGGCCTTCGACCCAATCGCAACGCGCTTGACCGCTGAAGCCCTTCTTTACTATGCTCTTGGTCTGTGGGCTTTTTCAGGCGTGCGCATTGTGGTTACTGCTTTTTATGCCCTTCAGGACACCAGAACCCCCCTCAAGATAGCCATTATTTCCTTTCTGGTGAACATTCTTTTGAGTATATTGCTTATGGGGCCAATGCGGCATGCCGGGCTTGCACTTGCAACGTCGATAGCTTCGGGGGTGAATCTGGTACTTCTCCTATGGGTGGTAAGAAAGCGATTGGGGGGGGCGATTGGAGCTCGGGATATACTTGGATCCGTTCTGAAATCAACGGTATCTGCGGCGGTGATGGGGTGTGTCATCGTCTTTCTGGCCTCGTGGGCAATACCAAAATGCGCTGGAACCACGTGGCATCTTGTGATATGTGTACTGGGCAGTGTTGTGGTGGGCTCGCTCCTTTATGGTGCTTGCGCTTTTCTCTTAAGGAGCCGAGAATTGGTAGCCATGGTTGATATTGTAAGAGGGAATCTTCGTAAATGACGACTAAGCGCAAAATAGTTGTCATAACGGCTATCTTGGTGTTTTTTTCCTTTCTTTTTGTCATTGGGTTGGGTGACCGTGGTGCGGTTGATCTCTACAAACTCCATCTCAAAAAGGTTCGCTTAGACAGGTCAAACCTTGAGCAACAGAAGAAAAATAGGGATCTTTACCGCAGCATCCAGCGGTTAAAAACTGACCTCGAATTTATAGAAAATATTGCAAGGAGCGAGCTTGGGATGGTGGGGAAAGACGAAGTAGTTTATCAATTCAGGCAGAAAAAACAAACAAAGACTATTCATAACTGATGACTGATGACAAACTTAAAGGTGTTTCAATGGGTGGAGACGGGGACGATGCCGCAGAACTGACTCCAACGGCGACACTGGCAAGGCTTTACGAAGAACAGGGTTTTTTCGACAAGGCGGCATCAGTATACAAAAAACTCCTTGTCATGGAACCGGACCGGGCGGACTTGAAGGAGAAGCTGGAGGATATTGAGAAAAGGTTGGCGGTCATATCACCACAGCCCGAGAAATCCGAGACAAGCACTATGCTGGACCACCTGACCGGGTGGCAGAAAGCGATTGGCGAGAGGAAGAAAATGCTGGATCAAGAAGGTGAGAAAAGACGAAGGATTTTAGTCATTCACGGCCCTAACCTTGGTATGCTTGGCCGTCGGGAGCCGTCGGTGTATGGCACCTTGACCCTTGAAGAGATAAATGAGGAGATCAAGAAGACTGCCGAAGAATGCGGCATGAGTGCTGACACCTTTCAATCAAACCACGAAGGAGAAATGATTGAAAAAATCTATGAGGCCATAGATGGTTACGACGTACTTATAATCAATGCTGCCGCTTACACACACACCAGCGTCGCCATTAGAGATGCCCTCTTGATGTTGGACATTCCGATTATTGAGGTGCACCTTTCCAATATCTATCGTCGAGAACCATTCAGGCAAAAGTCCATGATTGCAGATGTGGCAACTGCTCAAGTCGTAGGTTTTGGGAAAGATGGCTATACCATGGCTGTTCGAGGTTCAGTAAACATGAGTCGCCGTACATAGGGCACGGAGCAAAGCGCATGGAGCATAGAGCAAAGCGCATAGAATATTACGTTTTACTCTTTGTGCTTTGGGGTATGAAAACGGGAGGTTTCAAGAACAGGCATGTATGACACATCAAGGTTCAGGAAAGGCCTAAAGATAGAAATTGAGGGGAAACCTTACGAAATAGTAGATTTCTTGCATGTGAAGCCTGGCAAAGGGGGTGCATTTGTTCGGACCAAGCTCAGGAACATGCTTAATGGTCGTGTAATCGATAACACTTTTCGCGCAGGGGAGAAGGTCGACAGACCCGACCTTCTGGAAAGGCAGATGCAGTATCTGTACAAGGAAGTCGATAACTATTGCCTGATGGACAACGAGACCTACGAGCAGTTCTTTCTCTCAGAGGAGCAGATTGGAGGAAGCAGGTGGTTCCTGGCTGAAAATGAGACTGTGGATGTAATGTTTTTCAATGAGAAACCGATTGGAATTGAGCTCCCTATATTTGTCGAACTCAGTGTCGCAGATACCGTACCAGGCGTTAAGGGGGATACGGCCAGCAAGACCACAAAACCTGCAACCCTGGAGACCGGTGCGGTGATGCCTGTGCCTCTTTTCATAAACGTAGGGGATAGTATCAAGGTAGACACTCGAACCGGCAAGTATGTAGAGCGGGTTAAAGGCAGCTGAGAAAAGTTATTACCTTATCATATCTTTACGGGCTGTTGCCCAAGTCCCTTTTTCTTGGTCAAAACCTTTATTGAAAAATCTAAATAAACAAACCTCTATTTTGGATTAATAAAGTGCGGATTGGCGTCTTGCAGCATTGATCCAAGCTGCCACGCGTCTTTTGAGAAGCGGCTTTTCCCGCAGGCGCAATCTTTGGTTGACCTTGATCAGGAGGGGAAAAAGCTCGTCCGCCTTCTGCCTGCCCAATTTTTTCCGGGAATCTATGCCGGCCATCTCCAGAAGCCTTGCGTTGTCTGAGCCCATTCTAAGTAGGCTTACCAGTTCAAACCTCTGACGGATCCTGTCGCGAGATGGCATTCCGACGAGCATTTTTGTCTCTTCCCAGTTGTCCAAGACCTGTTCCGGATATCGCCATCCGTTTTGACTGAGCCTCCTTGCGTCATTCGGGCTGATGTCTTTCAGGATTTGTTGAAGGGTTTCTGAGCGACTGTCTATTGTATGGATTGTCATTTTTGCATAAGACCATTCACTCAAAAAAAGAGCGAGAACGATTATCAAAGAGTAGATGGCCTTGTATATTGTCCGGAAGGCCTTTCGACTTCCTGGCAGGCCATCTAAAAAGGAAGGACGGGGCGAATCCGGGTCCCAATGGCGACCGCCCCTTAGGAGATAGAGGGCGTTTATAATAACGAAGCACTCAACACAGAAGGGCGGAAAGCCTAGAAATCCCAGGTAAGGCATCTCGAAAAATTTGCCTTCAGAGAAAAACGGGACCGTGTATATCCATTTTTCCAAAGACCAAAAATTACATAACTCCCAGTAGCCGCCACAAATAATTCCTGCAAGTAGCAGACGAACAAAGGTGGTCCATTCGCCTTTCTTCCCATCCATGAGTAAGGAACGGGCGTTAAATCTTGCACATATAGGTTCGAGGAAGAAAGCAAAAGCGCCCCATACCAGGGGGAAAAAGTAGTCTGGAAAGACCAAGGGCAAAATCAGCATAAAAGATCCAACCACCAGGGAGGCCTTTTGAGTCCAGCCCTTGAGGACAAACTCGGTTTTAACGCGCCCTGGTATCTTAAGATGGCAAAGGAGTCGGTAGACCAGAAACATACCAGGAAGCACGGTTGCAAAATCGAGATATGCCTCCACGTGGGACCAGAGCCCCTCGGGCGGGACACCGACATAATACCAGTCTTGCAGACGGAGATTCCAGACTTCGATGAAGAACCACAATATTGCAGACCAAAAGAGAAGGACGGCAAATTCTCGAGGCCTTTTCAGAATGAGGCCGTCGTTCCAGCGCCAACACAGGAGGCCGTCGAGAAACAGTATGAGTCCATACCAGGCGAATGGATATGTGTGGGCGTAGAAGGGAAAGATGTAATGAACAGTGCCCCAGAAGGTCAAAACGACTGTCATCACGCCGAGCATCATCATCAATATGCTGATGTAGCGATATTTCATCGGGCCAAGTGAAGTCTTTTTATCGATCTGAGGTTTTGAAATGGCTTCTATGATTTTTCCTGAATATGACTTTTCGTTCAGGGGATATCTATGACTTTGCCTACGCCCCCATCCAAGCATTTGTCAGGATATAGCTTCTTAATCTTTGACTGATACTGGGTGCAATGGCAGGCACATACCGAGTGCAAATCTTTGAGAAGATCAAATTCACGGAACCCGTGCAGGCCCCCGATGAGTGTGGAGACTTTGCCAAAAGACGAAGCAGCCTCCAGGATGCGACCTACGCCCGGATGGGAGCACCCCGCGATCACAACCAACCCCGTGTCGGTTTTGACTACAAGGGCTTGTTCTACCCCCTGCAGTTCACCGGTAGAAAATACGTTGCCGGTGATCTCAATTGCATTATTGACCTCAACAACTTTTCTATCGGGAAGGGACATCTGAAAGGAGGCGGGGAGATAGAGGCTGGCACTTCTGTTGACTTTCAGCAATTTCTGAAGCCCGCCTGTGTGGTCCCAATGGGCGTGGGATACAACTATAATGTCAATTGCCTCAGGATCTATACCAAGTTTTTCAATGTTGTGCAAAAGTATGGTGCCTTTTGCGCCGGTATCAAAGAGGATCCCTGGGGTGTTTTCTATCTCAAGATAGCAGGAAAACCCCCAATCAGGTATGAGATCTTTCTCGTATGCAGTGTTGTCATAAACGAGAGTCACTTTCATGTGATGATTTCCTTTTCATAAATCACCGTGGAGGGGTTCTCTCGCCCGCTCGCCCCCTGCCTCTGTGTCCTCAACCGTGCTCTGTGAGAGGAAAAATAACGCTTTTCGATTGCTATTTGACCGCCAGGCGCTTGGCTTGAAAGAAGTCCTGGATCAACTTTCTACATTCGTTTTCGAGCAGTCCTCCCTTGACATCAATCGAATGGTTCAGACTGACGTCTGCAGCCAGGTTGTAACGAGACACAGCGCCGCCCCATTTAGGGTCCTCGGCCCCGAAGACGATCCCGGAAACCCGGGCGTGAAGCAGCGCTCCCATGCACATGATGCACGGCTCAATGGTAACATAAAGTGTCGTGTTTAGCAGTCGATAATTTCCAACGACTTGGGATGCTGCTCGAAGTGCCAGGATTTCCGCATGGGCAGTAGGATCACATAGTGCAATGGTTCGGTTGTGGGCACCAGCCAGCACGGTGCCATCTTGTGCTACCAGGACAGCTCCTACAGGCACTTCGTCTTCACGGGCGGCCTGTTGTGCTTCTATCAGGGCCTGGCGCATAACGTGGCTATAGTTCAATGTTCAACTCCGGACTTGCAATCATCTTGACAGTGCAGTGCAAAAACACTATAAGATGCGATTCATAAATGCGCCCATAGCTCAGTGGATAGAGCGCCGGACTACGAATCCGTAGGCCGCAAGTTCGAATCTTGCTGGGCGCACCAAGTATTATCAAGGGGTTACCCGGTTGCCTGATACAGGGTAGCCCCTTTGTGCTATGAGAGCTTTGAAAAAGTTCTTTGAACGACCATTCAGATAGATAGTTTTACAATTTTGGGACAAATCCACAATACGAATTACTTCATCTCACAATTACCATATATCATACCTTGAGCGGTTTGTAATATGGGGAAATAGAAAGGTCTTTACAAGGTTTATAGATGAGAAATAGGTTTTTTGTCATATCCGCGGCACGGAGCAAGGAAAGTAGCCTCAAGAGCATAAAGCCTGTAAAGCGAAATAGAGCTGAGCCAAACCTTGATGTCCTCAAGAAGAGCCCTTGCCTGGAGTGCGAGCTGTATGTAGCAGATACTGCTTGTCCGTATGTGAAGGGATGCGGCAAGATTGATGAATTTCAGCAGGTGGCAGCCGTTCACTGCACTTTGTACAAAGACCAAGATGTGTTTTCAATTCTCAAGATTTAACCACCACAAACCCCATTTCGCTTTTCTCATTTACCATTCCTTTTTAGAAGCTGCTTCAGGACCCTGGTAATGTCATTGTCCTTCAAATGCTTAGTTGCCTTTTTCCTTGATAAATAAGGGTGTTTCTGCTACAATTGTCACCAAAAGCGAGTACTTAGGGGCTTTTTACATCTCCTTTAGGCTCTTGCACTATAATTGTCGGCAAATTAAATTTGATTATTCCCTGTAGCTCGCTACAGGGTTACCTCATTTACCCTCTCCCCCCTTCGGGTCTGAGGCCTCAGGATCGATGACTGGCGGGAGAGGGTAGGGTGAGGGGG